>NZ_JBEXZS010000270.1:0-31700 GCF_040593685.1 Methylobacterium sp. EM32
ATCTTGTCGAACGGGAAGGCGCGCAGGTTCGACAGCGACGAGTAGCCGGTGCCGAAATCGTCCATCGCGATCCGCACCCCCATCGCCTTGACCCGCCTGAGCGCGGTGAGCGCCCGGACCGGGTCGCGCACGAGCGCGGTCTCGGTGATCTCGAGTTCGAGGCGGGCGGGAGCCAAGCCGGTGGTGAACAGAACCTCGTGCACCAGTTCCGAGAAACCCGGGGCGTGGAGCTGCACCGCCGAGACGTTGACGGCGATGCGCAGGGGCTTCGTCCACGAGGCGGCCTCGCGGCAGGTCTCGCGCAGGACCCACTCGCCGATGCCGAGGATGCTGCCGGTCTCCTCCGAGATCGGGATGAACAGGTCGGGCGGAACGGTGCCGCGCTCCGGATGGTGCCAGCGCAGCAGCGCCTCGAACCCGACCACGACGCCGCTGTCGATCGCCATCTGGGGCTGGTAGACGATCCTGAACTCATCCCGCTCGACGGCGTGGCGCAGGTCGTGCTCCATCGAGCGCCGGTCGCGGATCTGCGCCGCGAGGACCGGCTCGAAGAACCGGTGCACGCCCCGCCCGTGGTTCTTGGCGCAGTAGAGCGCGGCATCGGCGTGGTTGAGCAGGGTCTGGCCGTCCTCCGCGTCGGTCGGGCAGAGGGCGATGCCGATGCTGGTCGCCAGGATCGGGCCGCTTCCCGCCCGCAGGTTGCCCTCGCGGATCACCCGCAGCACCTCCTCGGCGACCCGGCAGGCCTCGTCCCGCTCGATGTCGGGCAGGAGGATCGCGAACTCGTCGCCGCCCAGGCGCGCCATCATCTGCCGCGGCCCGAGCACCGGCGCGACCCAGCGCGCCAGGGCCTGAAGCAGCCCGTCGCCCATGGCGTGACCATAGAGGTCGTTGACGTCCTTGAACCGGTCGAGGTCGAGGCAGAGGACCGCCACCAGCCGGCCGCCGGCCCGCGCCAGGACGATCTCCTCGTCGAGGCGGGCGCGGAAGGTCGCGCGGTTCGGCAGGCCGGTCAGGGTGTCGTGGTGGGCCAGGAACTGGATGTCGCGCTCGGCCTGGCGCCGCGCCCGCAGGTCGCGCACGGCGATCGCCTGGCAGGGCCGGCCGCCGAGCGGCCGGCGGATCACGTCGACCGGCAGCGGTTCGCCCTGCGCACCGACGAGCTCGGCCTCGATCACCTGGCCGTCCGGGCCGGCATCGAGGCGCGCGACCACGGAAGCGGGCAGGATCTCGCCGATCGGCCGGCCGATCAAAGCCGCCGGCGCCCGGCCGATCAGCTCGGCGAGGCTGGAATTGACGGTGATGATGCGCCCGCCCTCGCAGATCGCGATGCCCTCGACCGCGGCGTCGGCGAGGCTGTTCATCAGGTCCTGCGATTCGCGCCGGCGCCGCACCCGGCCGTCGAGGGTCTGGCCGAGGAAGACGAGGACGAGCAGCGTCAGGCTGGCGAAGCCGAGCGAGGCGGCGTACTCGCCATTCAAGACGGCCGGGCGGAGCCCGCCGCCGGCCGCGACGAGGCCGACGCCGTGCGGCAGCAGCGCGGCGCAGGACAGGAACAGGGCCCCGGCGGCGCGGCTCGCGGGATTCTCCTTCAGGCTGCACGACAGGGCGAGGCCGGACAGCGCCATCCCGGCGGCGGCGGAGAGCGCGAGGCCCGCGACCCAGGCCGGTCCGCCCGCCCCCGGCAGGCTCGCCGAGACCGCGGCGGCGACCGCCGCGAGGCCGAGGCCGATCAGGCCTCCGCCGAGGGCTTGGGCGATGCGCCGAGGCGCGGAGACCGCGGCCCGCAGGCCGCCCCCGGCCAGCAGCACCATGAGCACGAGGGCGAGCAGCAGGATCTCGCTCCCGCGCAAAAGCTCGGTGCTGGGGCGGATCGAGGCCTGCGCGATGAACTGGCTCGCCCACAGCCCGAAGCCGCCGGCGATGCCGGCGGCCGAGATCCAGATCCCCCGGCTGCTGCCGCTGGTGGCGCGGGCGTGCTGGAACAGGTCGATCATGGTGATCGCCGACAGGATGCCGATCAGCAGCGACAGGCCGATGAGCCGCCCATCATGCAGGGCGAGCAGGGTTTCGGCGGTCTGCAGCATGAGAGGTTCGGGTCCAGCCTCGGCTCCCGGCACCGTGGCGGGAAGCCGGTTGCGAAGCGGTAAAACACACCGGGGAATTCGGCCGCTCCAGCGCGAACCGCACAGACTTGCACCGGTTAGGTGGGGTAAGCGGGGACCGATCTTCGATCATCGAGGCGGGTGGACGCTCGGGCAGGACCGAAGTCTCGTCCTGCCACGGCCGTCCATGACCCAGAGGAAGCCTGCGCCGGCTCGATGCCGGGAGCCCGCGAGACCGCTCAGCCCTCTGCGAGCCGCAGCCGCGTGATCGCGCAGCCCCGCGCCACGAGGTCGGCCGGGGCGAGGTCGGGGAACAGGCTCGCGTAGCGGCGCACCAGGGCCGCCGCCAGGGCGTCGGCATCGCGGATCGCCGGCAGCGAGGCGCGAAACAGCGCCGGCGGCACCGCCGCCACCGGAACGCCCTGGCGCACCGCCACGCACAGGCCGGTGCGGAAGCGGGTCGGGTCGAGGACCGGCAGCTCCTCGGCCCCGCCCGGCCGGCGCCGGCCGGCCCGCCGGATCGGCAGCAGGGCGTAGCGCAGGCCGGCGCGGTTGATCGTGCGCTCCAGGTTGAAGTGGACGAGGTCGCGGCCGAGCCCCGCCAACCCGCAAAAATCTTCCTCGTGCAGGCGGATCAGCGCGTCGACATTCAGCGACGCGGCGAGGTCGGCGACCGCGACGACGCGCGATCCGGGGCCGTCCGCCACGGCGACGTGACGGCTGTTCGAGATCGGCAGCGGCATGGGCTTACCGGAACGGCGGCTCGTCGAAGCTGCGCAGCTTGCGCGAGTGCAGGCCGTGGCGGTTGCGCCGCAGGGAATCGAGGGTCGCGAGACCGATCAGCAGGTGCTCGCCCACCGCCCGCTCGTAGAAGGCGTTGGCGGCGCCCGGCAGCTTGATCTCGCCGTGCAGCGGCTTGTCGGAGACGCAGAGCAGCGTGCCGTAGGGCACCCGCAGGCGATACCCTTGCGCCGCGATGGTGCCGCTCTCCATGTCGACGCCGATCGCCCGCGACAGGTTGATCCGCCGCCGTTCCTGCGACCAGCGCAGCTCCCAGTTTCGATCGTCGTAGGTTACGACCGTCCCGGTGCGCAGGCGCTGCTTCAGCGCCTCTTCCCGTTCGCCGGTGACGCTGGCAGCGGCCTCCTGCAATGCCACCTGGACCTCGGCGAGCGCCGGGATCGGCACGTCGGGCGGCACTAACTCGTCGAGGATCCGGTCGCGGCGCAAATATCCGTGGGCGAGCACGTAGTCGCCGATGGTCTGCGACTGGCGCAGGCCCCCGCAATGGCCGACCATCAGCCAGCAATGCGGCCGCAGGACCGCCAGGTGATCGGTGATCGTCTTGGCGTTGGAGGGACCGACGCCGATATTGACGAGGCTGGTGCCTTGCCCCGGTTGTCCTTGCCCGTCCCGGGCGACGAGATGGTAGGCCGGCATCTGGAACCGGTGCCAGGGCGAGGCGGCGATTAGCGCGTCGGCCTGTGCGCCCGCGGCCTCCCCGGCCTCGACCACGACGCCGCCGGGCAGGACCAGGCGGGCGTAGCGCTCGGGCTCGGCGGCGAGCGCCTTCAGGCCGACCCGCACGAACTGGTCGACGTAGCGGTGATAGTTGGTGAGCAGGATCCAGGGCTGGATCTGGCGCCAGTCGGCCCCTGTATAGTGGACGAGGCGGCGCAGCGAGTAATCGACCCGCGGCCCGTCGAACAGGGCGAGCGGCCGCGGGTCGTCGCCGGCCTCCAGCCACAGGCCATCGGCGATCTCGTCGCCGACGCTCGACAGCATCGGCGTCGGGAAGTAGCGCGCGAGGTCGCTGGACGTGACGCCGCGGGCGAGTTCGGCGCCCGGCTCGACCACGTAGGGGTACGGGATCTCCTGGGCGCTCAGGCCCACCTCGATCGTGGCGCCGTAATCCTGCACCAGGGGGCGCAGCTGTTCCAGCAGGTAGGCGCGGAAATGCGCCGGCTGGGTCAGGGTGGTGGCGTAGGCGCCGGGCCCCTGGAACTTCGCGGTGGCGCGGCTGATCCGCGGCATCGGCCCGGTCGGGCGGTAGGTCAGGCGCAGCTCGGGATAGCGGAAGGTCAGGCGCTCGGCGGCGTCGGGGGGCACGCCGTCCGCGAGGAAGCGGGTCAGCGCGTCCCGCAGGCTCCCGGTGGCGGCGGCGTGGAGCGCCGCCAGCCGGTCGACCGCCGTCTCGGGATCGGCCACCGTCTCCATCGGTCTCAGCTCGTCGGCGAACACGGTCGATCGGTCTCCCTGATGCGCGTAGGCCCAGCCTATACCGGGCGGAGCGGCGGGGCGACCCGGATCCCGCCCCGATCGCAGGACGACAGATGACGCAAGCGGATTTCGGCCCGCGGCCGGGCGAGGAGACGGTCGACCTGCCGGCGGCGTTCGATGCCGGCCTCTACTTCGTCGGCCGGGTGCGCACGCCGTGGACCGTGCGGGCGGAATGCCCGCGCAATTCGACGCAATCGGACGCGGTCTGCACCCTGGAGGTCGATTCGCGCTTCGTCCCGGCCTTGCGGAGCCTTCGGGGCACCACCCACCTGATCGTGCTCTACTGGATGGACCGGGCGCCGCGGAACCTGGTGGCGCAGCAGCCCCGGCACGCGCCGGAACCCCGCGGCACCTTCGCGCTGCGCTCGCCGGCCCGGCCGAACCCGATCGCCGTCTCGGTGGTGGAATTGCTCGGCATCGAGGGCGGTACCTTGCGGGTGCGCGGGCTCGACTGCCTCGACGGCACGCCGCTCCTCGACATCAAGCCCTACTTCGCCTCGACCGACGCGCGGCCGGAGGCCCGGGTCGGCTGGCGGGAGGCGGAGCGGGAGGCCGCCCGTAACGAGGATGTCAGCGGCCGCGAAGGCGGGCGGCCTGCGCCTTGAGCCAGGCCTTGCCGGCGTGCTGCCGCCTCGCCCGGGCGGCGATCCGCTCCGGCGACGGTCCGCCCGGCGGCGAAACCACGATCTCGGCGATGCGGGTGCGCTCGGGGTAGAGGTCGTCGAGCACCGCGCTCGCCAGCGTCGCCGAATCGAGCCGATCGGCGAAGCGGGTCTCGTGCAGGGCCCGCACGATCTCGGCCTCGAGCAGCACGCCCGGGGCGAGGGCGCGCAGATCCTCGTCGTAGGCGGTCTTGAGCAGGGTCGCGGTGCCGCCGCAGACCAGCGCGAGGCTCGCGGCGACCACCCGCCCGTCGAGGCGCAGGAGGTCGGCCCGCGCCGTCACCGGCCCGACGCCTGCCCGGAAGAGGTCCCGAGCGAAGCCCGCGGTCGCCTCCCGGCAGGCGAGCGCGGTGCCGGCCCGGCCCTTCCAGCCGCGCCGCTCCAGGTCGAGGAAGGCCGCGACCGCGCCGGCGAGATCGCCGTCCGGCCCGACCGCCTCGAGCGTGACGCTCCCGGCCTCGTCGAGGCGCCGGCGGCGGCGGCGCAGGTCCTTGAGCCGGCTCTTGTGGGGATGCTCCTTGAGGAAGGCGTCGTGGCTCGCGCGCCGGTCGAGCACCGGGCGCGCGAAGCCCGAGACCTCGGCGCGGCCCCAGCCGTGGCGGGCGAGGGCGGCGAGAAGGGCCGCGTCCGCCGGCAGGAGCGGCCACCACCAGGCCAGCCCGAGGGCACGCATGCCGGCGACGAGGGAATCCAGGGCCGGGGTGCCCTCGGATCCCGCGACCACCAGGGGTGCGGTGACGGTGAGGTAGGGCGAGGCGAAGGGCCGGGCGACCCGGCCGAGGCCGAGGGGCCCGCGCCCGATCCGGTAGGGCAGCAGCGCCAGCAGGTCCGGGCCGGCGCGCACCGCCAGGCAGAGCAGGTCCGCCGGTGCCAATCCATGGTCACGATGCGCCTCCAGCGCGCGGCGCGCGTAATCGGGCGTCGGCCCGGCGGCGCGGGCGACGAGGGCGTCCCAGGCCGCTGGCTCCCGGCTCAACGCTGCCAGAGTCGTGACCTCGCAGGCCGGAGCGGCGGCGAGCGTCGGGAACGGAATCGCGTGCGCGTTCATCGGGCGAAGGCCGGGGTGAGGAGACCGAGGCGGCGATGGGCGAGGACAGCCAGGATGACACCCCGCCCGGCGGTGACGAGGGCGGCGGCGAGGGCGGCGCCGGCGAGACCCAGCGGCGGCACCAGCGCCAGGGTGAGGAGGATCGCGGCGACGAGGAGCGCGACCGTGACGGCGGCGCAGGCGCGCTCGGCCCCCAGCATGGTCAGGAGGTCTTCCGCCGGCCCGCAGGCGGCGGCGAGGCCGTGGCCGGCGACGAGGAGGGCGAGGAGCGGCAGGGCCTCGCGGAAATGCGGCCCGAACAGGCCGAGCAGCAGCGGCCCCGCCGCCACGACGGCGAGGCCGGTCGCCAGGGTGGCGAGCAGCGTCAGCCGCGACCAGCGCCGGACGAGGGCTTCGAGCCCGGCCCGGTCGCCCCGCGCCTGCGCCGCGGCGAAGCGTTGCGCGGTGACCGAGGAGGCGGCGTACTGGACGAAGACGACGAATTGCAGCAGCCGCGTCGCGGCGAAATAGGCGCCGACCTCCGCCGGCGGCAGCAGGAAGCCGAGGACCAGCACGTCGACGAAGTTGAACCCCGAGCCGGCGAGGTCGATCAGCGCCATCGGCAGGGCCGCCCGCAGCCAGTCGCGCCAGGGATAGAGGGCGCGGGCGGCGTGGCGCTCGGCCCGCAGGCGCCGCAGCAGGAGCGCGGCCTGCCCCGCGAGCGACAGGGCGGTGGCGGCCAGCGTGCAGGCGACGGCGATCGCGGCCTCGGCCGGCGCGCCGAACCCGACGGCGGCGAGCATCAGCGCCATGATCAGGCCCTGGCGCAGGAGGTAGGGCGGCACGACCGCAAGCAGCGTCCAGTTGCGGCCCCGGGCCACGCCCTCGCAGAAATCCTGGAGCGCGAAGAGCGGCAGCACCAGGGCGGCCACGAGGAGCGCGCCGGCATCATCGCCGGAGACGAGGCCGGGGACGCACCAGAGCAGGGCCGCACCACACCCCGCCAACAGCGAGGCGGCGGCAAGGGAGAACACCGCCCCGAAGGCGAGGAAGCCTCGCTCCGGCCCGGCGGCCCCTTGCGCCCGGTAGGTCGGCAGGAAGCGGCAGGCGGCCTGCGACAGGCCCCAGGTCGAGGCGTGGCCGAGCAAAGCGGTCCAGACCCAGATCGTGGCGAAGATCCCGTATTCCCCAGCCCCCATCAGCCGGGCCATCAGCACCTGGGCCACGAAGGCGCAGGCCGCCGCGGCGATCCGCACGCCGAACACCGCGAGCGCGGTGCTGGCGCTCCCGCCCGCCTCCGCCTCTCCAATCGAAGCCCCGGCCGCCATCCCGCTGCTCCGTCGCGCCGCGCGAGCTTCCTCCTGTAGCGGGTCGGGCTTGCGGGGGGGTTAAGTGGATCGGGTGAAACCGGTGCTCCGGAGCTGAGGGCGCGCTAAATCGGTTGCGTTGATCGATCCTGCCCCCGAGCCCACATGTCTCAACGTCATCCCGGGGCTCGCCGAAAGGCGAGAACCCGGGATCCATAAACGCTGAGGATTCCGGTTCAGGCGGAGCGCTTTCCGCCTTGTCCTGCACCGTCAGCGGTTATGGATCCCGGGTTCCGCTGCGCGGCCCCGGGATGACCCGGAGGGTGAAGTCATCGAGCGAGGCCGATCGAACCGGCCCTGATGCTTCTCACCGCCTGGCCCACCGCACCGGACCCGTCACAGCGCGATGTCGATGCTCGCCGCCGTGCCCTTCTCCGCCTGCGCGTAATCGATCTGCGCCCGCAGGTTCGACGCCATGGCGCGCACGATGCGCGAGCCGAGCCCGGTGCCGCGCGGGAGGCCGCTGCCCTGCCAGCCGACGCCGTCATCGGCGACCGTGAGGCGTAAACTGGCGCCGTCGCGGCGCGCGGTGATGCGGATCTCGCCGGTGACGCCCTCGGGATAGGCGTACTTGTAGGCGTTGGTGACGAGCTCGGTGACGATCACCCCCAGCGACACCGCCTTGTCGGTCGCAACCTCGACCGGCTCGGCGTCGAGGAGGAGGCGGTGGCGCTGGCCGGTGGCATTCATCGCCCCGTCGAGATCCTCGACCAGGGTCGCCAGGTAGGCGTCGACCGCCACCACCCGCACGTCGTCGGAGGTGTAGAGGCGCCGGTGGATGCCGGCGATCGCGGTGATGCGGGTCTGGGTCTCCTCCAGCGCCGCGCGGGCGGAGGCGTCGGTGACGGTGTTGGCCTGCATCCGCACCAGCGCCGCCACCAGGGCGAGGCTGTTCGCCACCCGGTGGTTGACCTCGCGCAGCAGGAGCTCGGCCCGGTCGCGGGCCTCGCGCACCTCGGCCTCGGCGCGCTCCTTCTCGCGCCGCGTCCGGTCCTGGAGCACCGCGGTCGCCACCGCCTCGGCGAGCAATTCGCGGAAATGGCCCTGGAGGTCTTTCCAGACGTAGTCGACGGCGCCGGCCTTCAGCGCCGCCACGGCGACGCGGCTGTCCTCCGAGCCGGTGACGTAGATCACCGGCGGCGCCTCGGGCAGTGCGCGGATGCGCGGCAGGATGTCGAGGCCGGTCTCCATCGGCATGTGGTGGTCGAGGGCGACCACGTCGAAGCGCTGGCCCGCGATCAGCGCGAGGCCGGCCTCGCCGTCGGGGGCGTGCACCACCTCGCAGCCGCGCCCCGCCAGGGTGCGGGTGACCAGCCGCGCCAGCCCGGGATCGTCGTCGATGTAGAGCAGGCGGACCGGTTCGGTCACGGTCACGCGCTTTCCGGAACCTGCATCACCGAGAAGAACAGGCCGAGCTGGCGGATCGCGTTGGCGAAGCCCTCGTAGTTCACCGGCTTGGTGATGTAGACGTTGCAGCCGAGGTCGTAGCAGCGCTGGATCTCGCGCTGGTCGTCGGTGGTCGTCAGGATCACCACCGGCGAGCGGCGCAGGTGCGGGTTCGACTTCACCTTCTGCAGGATGTCGATGCCGGTCATGTCCGGCAGGTTGAGGTCGAGGAGGATCAGCAGCGGCCGGCCGGCATTGATCTCGCCGCTGCCGTCGGGCCCGAACAGGGCGGCGAGCGCCGAGGTCCCGTCCCGGAACGACTCGATGACGTTGTTCACCCCGGCCCGGCGGATGTTCCGCTCGATCAGCCGGGCGTGGCCCTCGTCATCCTCGATCATCACGATATGTACGGCCGGCACTGACAACTCCCCGTGGCGCAGAACCCGGCTGGACCGGGACGCCTCATTCTTGCTGAGCGCAACGGCACCGACCGCGAGAGACAGGCTCCCGTCATCCTCTCTCTAGACCATTTCCCGCGGGCTTGGACACGCGGCTGGCGTAGAAAACGCCGGGACCAGGTTAACCTGGCGTTGCACTCCCTCATCCCTGACGCAACGGCAGCGTCACGCGGAAGGTGGTCCCGGCCCCGAACTCGGAGGACAGGTCGATGCGCCCGCCGAGCGCCCGCACCAGGGTGCGGACATGGGCGAGGCCGATCCCTTCCCCCGGCCGGTCCTGCACGCCGGAGCGGCGGAAGAGCTCGAACACCCGGCCGTGGTCGCGCGCGTCGATGCCGCGGCCGTTGTCGCTCACCTGGAACACCGCGAGCCCGTCCGAGACCGCGCCCGTGATCGTGATCCGCGCCGGCCGGTCCTTGGCCCGGTACTTGATCGCGTTGTCGATCAGGTTGCCGAAGATCTGCCCGACCGCGACCCGGTCGGCGGTGATCTCCGGCAGGTCGCCGATCTCGATCACCGCGCCCGCCGTGTCGGCCTGGTGGCGCTGGGCGTCGGCGAGTTCCTGGACCAGGGCGGTCATCGCCAGCGGCTCGGGCTGGAAGGTGCGCCGCCCCTCGCGCGACAGCTTCAGGATCGCGTTGATCAGGCCGTCCATCTTGGTGATCGCGGCCTTGATGAAGCTCACCGATTCCGAGAGGTCGGCGTCGATCCGCGCGGCGTCCGGCCGGCCGGCGAGGGCCGCCCGGATGTCGTCCTGGCTCGCCTCGATTTCGCTCGTGAACCCCATGATGTTGACGAGGGGCGCCCGCAGGTCGTGGCTGACGATGTAGGCGTAGCGCTGGATCTCCTCGTTCGATTCGCGGAGCGCCGTCTCGGCGGCGCGCTGCTCGGAGATGTCGGAATGCACGCCGACCCATTCGCGGATCGTGCCGTCGGGGTCGAGCACCGGCACGGCCTGGATCGCGAAGGTGCGAAAGACCCCGTCGTGGCGGCGCACCCGGTGCTCGTGGGTGAAGCGGCGGCGCTCGGCCACCGCCTGGTTCCAGTTCTCGACGCTGGCGGCCCGGTCCTCCGGATGCACCGCCTCGGCCCAGCCGTAGCCGGCATATTGGTCCGGAGTCTGGCCGGTGAGCGCGGCCCAGGCCGGCTGGTCGTCGGTCATCCGGCCGGAGGCGTCGTTGGTCCAGAGCACGCCGCGCACCGCCTGGACGGCGGCCTCGAACCGGTCCTGCTCGCGCCGCACCGAGGCGAAGAGGCGGGCATTGTCCATCGCCACCGCCGCCTGGCCGGCCAGGCCCTCGATCAGGGAGGCCTCGCGGGCGCCGAAGCGGTGCGGTTCGGGATGGCCGAACAGCAGCGCGCCGAGGGTGGCGCCGGTGCCGGAGACCACCGGCACCGCGAGGTAGCTGCGCACCGGCAGGTGGCCCTCCGGCATGCCGCCGTGGCTGCCGTAGCGCGGATCCGCCGTCACGTCCTCGCTCAGGACCACCCCGCCGGCCGCGAAGGTCTCGCTGAACAGGGTGGTCGCCCGCGGCAGGCCGAACCGGGTGAAGGCCTCCCGCGGCGCACCGGTGAGGCTGAGGAGCTGCCAGTGCTCGGGGCCCCCCTCGCCCGCCGGCACCCGCTCGAACAGGGCGCCGTAGGCCGCCCCCGTCAGGTGGGTCGCGGCCTCCACCACCGTGTCGCCGAGGCGCTGGCGGTCGAGCTCGCTCGACAGGGCCGTGCCGAGGCGGTTCAGCACCTCGAGGCGCTGGGTCTCGGCGCGCAGGGCCGCGGCGGCCCGCGCCCGCTCGGCCGCCCGCTCGCGCTGGCGCTGGGCGGCGCCGGCGATCTCGGCGCTCACCGCGGCGACCTCCGCCGGCACGCCTTCGAGGACGGGCGTCGCGCGGCCGAGGCCGAGCGCCACAGCCTGGTCGCGCAGGGCCTGGAGCGGGGCCGCGATGCCGCGGGCGAAGGCGAAGGCCAGGAGCGCCGCGACGGCCGCCAGCATCCCGCCGAGCCCGGCGAACCAGACGAGCGACGCCCGCACGGGCGCCGCCAGCGCCTCCTCCGGCACGCCCACGGCGACGCGCCAGTCCGGCACGCCGGCCCGCGCATAGGCGACGAAGAACGGGTCGCCCTCGAGCGAGGCGCCGCGCCAGCTGCCCTCCGTCCCGGTGGCCGCGCGCAACTCGTCGGGGGCCTGCGTGCCGGTGAAGCGCTCCGGCGCCCGGGTGCGGGTCAGGACCCGCTGGTCGCGGTCGATCACCGTCAGCACCCAGGCCTTCGGCACGCCGCCGGAGGCGAGCACGTCGCGGATGCGCGAGGTCGGCAGGGAGAAGGACAGGAGGTAGAGCACCGCGTCGCCGCCCCGGCGCATCACCGGCACCGTCACCCGGAAGCGTCCGTCGATCACGCCCGAGACCGCCGGGCGGCCGTTGAGCGCGCTCGCATCCGCCGCGTCGAGGTGTTCCGCCATCGGCTCGGCGCCGAGGTCGATCAGGCGCCGCCCGTCGGGATCGCGTAGGGTCGCCGGCAGGCCGCTGCGGCGGTTGAGCTCCTGCATCTGCTCGCGGAACGCCGTGACGTCGCCGCGCTGGAGCGCGTTCGACAGGCTCAGGGCCTCGAGGGTCGCAATCAGGCTCGCGACCTCGCGGTCGACCGCCGCGGCCTCCATCCGGGCGCGGCCGAGCGCGTCGGCCTCCAGGCGCTCGCGGGCGGCGCCGGCGAACTGCCACAGGACCACGCCGCCGAAGATCAGGATCGGCACCGCCAGGCCGAGGGCGAAGACGACGAGGCGGCGCACGATGGAGCCGGGACGCGAACGTCCCGGCGCGAGGGTCGGGGCAGGCCCCGGCGGGGCTGCTTGGGCCTGCATCGGCATGAAACGGGATCCTATTCGCCGGGCTCGACGTAGAGCCTCCCGCCAGCGCCCAGGAATTCCGCCGATTTTTGGGCCATGCCGGCCGCCCGGGCCGCTTCGCCGAGCGGTGTGGCCTCAGCGCCCACGGCGCTCGCCGCCTCCATCGCCAGCACCTCGGCGCGTAGGTCCTGCGTGATCTTCATCGAGCAGAATTTCGGGCCGCACATCGAGCAGAAATGCGCGACCTTGTGGGCGTCCTTCGGCAGGGTCTCGTCGTGGTAGGCGCGCGCGGTGTCCGGATCGAGGGAGAGATTGAACTGGTCCTCCCAGCGGAAGTCGAACCGGGCCCGCGACAGGGCGTCGTCCCTCAGCTGTGCGGCCGGGTGGCCCTTGGCGAGGTCGGCGGCATGCGCGGCGATCCGGTAGGTGATGACGCCGGTCTTCACGTCATCGCGGTTCGGCAGGCCGAGATGCTCCTTCGGGGTGACGTAGCAGAGCATCGCGGTGCCGAACCAGCCGATCATCGCCGCGCCGATGCCCGACGTGATGTGGTCGTAGCCCGGCGCCACGTCGGTGGTGAGCGGGCCGAGCGTATAGAACGGCGCCTCGCCGCACTCGGCCAGCTGCTTCTCCATGTTGACCTTGATCTTGTGCATCGGCACGTGGCCGGGGCCCTCGATCATCACCTGGCAGCCCCTGGCATGGGCGATCGTCGTCAGTTCGCCCAGGGTCTCCAGCTCGGCGAATTGTGCCGCGTCGTTGGCGTCCGCGATCGAGCCCGGGCGCAGGCCGTCGCCGAGGGAGAACGACACGTCGTAGGCCCGGCAGATGTCGCAGATCTCCTCGAACCGCTCGTAGAGGAACGATTCCCGGTGCCCGGCGAGGCACCAGCGCGCCATGATCGAGCCGCCGCGCGAGACGATGCCGGTGACGCGGCGCGCCGTGAGCGGCACGTGGGCGAGGCGGACGCCGGCATGGATGGTGAAGTAGTCCACCCCCTGCTCGGCCTGCTCGATCAGGGTGTCCTTGAACACCGCCCAGTCGAGCTTCAGCGGATCGCCGCCGACCTTCTCCAGCGCCTGGTAGATCGGCACCGTGCCGATCGGCACGGGGGCGTTGCGCAGGATCCAGCCGCGGATGTTGTGGATGTTGCGGCCGGTCGACAGGTCCATCACCGTGTCGGCGCCCCAGCGGATCGCCCACACCATCTTCTCGACCTCGTCCGCCGCCGAGGAGGTCACGGCCGAATTGCCGATATTGGCGTTGACCTTGACGAGGAAGTTGCGGCCGATCGCCATCGGCTCGAGCTCGGTGTGGTTGATGTTGGCCGGGATGATCGCCCGCCCGCGCGCCACCTCGTCGCGCACGAAGTCCGGGGTGATGAAGGGCGGAATCGCCGCGCCGAAGCTCTCGCCGTCGGCGAGCTTCGCCTCGGCGCCCGCCAGCATCGCCTCGCGGCACAGGTTCTCCCGGTGGGCTACGTAGATCATCTCCTCGGTGACAATCCCGGCGCGGGCGAACTCATATTGCGTGACGCGCTCGCCGGGTGCGCCCCGGCGGATGGTGCGGGCGGCCGGGCACGGCGCCACCAGCCTGTCCTCGCTCGCGAATCCATTGTCCTCCGGCCTGACCGCCCGGGGGGCGACCGGCGCGTAGCTGCGGCCTTCGATCCAGGACTTGCGGATCTCGGGCAGGCCGGCCGCGAGGTCGATGCGCGCATCCGCCTCTGTGTAGGGGCCGGAGGGGTCGTAGACCCGCACCGGGGCCTCGCCCGGATCGGAGAGCGCGATGGCGCGGTAGGGCACGCGGAGATCGGGACGGTCCCTCGGCGAGGCATAGGCCTTGGCCGAGCCGGTGACCGGCCCGGTGGTGACGCGCGTCGGCGATCCTGCGGCGAGGATGGGTGCGTTCATGGATCTCTCCCGGGGAGACGATCCGGCCTCGAGGCGCGAGGACGCACGGGTCACGTCGATCATGGCAGGTTCCCGTCCCTCCGCCGGTACGAACCGGATCAGGTTCAAGGGTCAGGACGCACGCTCGTCCAATCTCAGCCCCAGATGGCGGGGCTCCCCTCGGTAACGAGGGGGACTGTCGGGTGGGGGGCGGGGTTTGTCAATCAGGGGTCGTGAGGAGAGCGCTGCGGCATCACGGCCCCGATCTTGAAACGCCCGGACGCCGCGACCCAGATACGGAGGACAATCCTCACCGCTCAGGAGCTTGCCTTGGGACGCCGTGATCGGCGCTGGCGCGACGACGACCCCTCCACCCACGGCCCGGCCACGCGCGAACCGACGATCTGCCCGCTCTGCGAGCGGCCGATCCCGCGCGACGCCCGCCAGAGCAAGCACCACCTGACGCCGAAGCTGAAGGGCGGTACCCATGGCGAGACGGTGCAGTTGCACCAGATCTGCCACTCGGCGATCCATGCCCGCCACAGCGAGGCCGAACTGGCGCGCCGCCTCAGCGACGTCGAGAGCCTGCGGGCCGAGCCGGAGATCGCCCGCTTCCTCGACTGGGTCCGCACCAAGCCGGACGATTTTCACACCGCGACGCGCATGACCCGGACGCGGCGGGAGTCGAAGCGGAGCTACCGGTAGCAGACTTCTTTCGGCGGGTGAGAACGCGTCTGCGTCCCGCGACGGATGGTGCAAGCTCCATCGTCATTCCGGGGCCGCGAAGCGGAGCCCGGAATCCAGACACTCAGTTGATGCAGAACGAGACGGGACGCTGTCCGTCTCTATTCTAAGCCACCTGCGGTTCTGGATTCCGGGCTCCGCTGCGCGGCCCCGGAATGACACGGAAGGCTTCAGAATCGCCGTGAGAGCCGAATAAGCGCTCAGACCCAGACCACGCCAGGTGGAAGCCGCTCAGGACAGTAAATCGATCATTGCGCATCCTCGCGCGATTCAACACGCCGGCCATGCGCCGATCTTTACGTCTCCCTGCGAGCCTGGGGCCAGCCTCGTGGAGACGCCGATGTCCGCCCGCCCCAACACCGAACCCGCTCTCTCGGTCCGGCCGGACGATCCGGTGCGCCCGCGCGCCGCGCCGGAGGTCGGGCGCCTCGCCTGGGTCGACGTCGCCAAGGGCATCTGCATCATCCTGGTGGTGATGATGCACTCCACCCTCGGGACCGGCGAGGCGATGGGGGCTGAGGGCTTCATGCACCACGTCGTCGAGTTCGCCAAACCGTTCCGGATCCCCGACTTCTTCCTCCTGTCCGGCCTGTTCCTCGGCCGCGTGGTCGACCGCGACTGGCGCCTCTTCGCCGACCGGCGCATCGTCCACTTCACGTATTTCTACCTGCTGTGGATGGTGCTTCAATCGGCGGTGAAGTACGGCCAGATCACCGACGGGGCGGGCCCGGGCGCCTTCCTCGCCCATCTCGCCCACGGCTTGATCGAGCCGTACTCGACCCTGTGGTTCATCTACCTGCTGGCGGTGTTCTCGGTCGCCGTGAAGCTCATGCGCCGGGTACCCGGCCCGGTGCTGCTGATCGGCGCCGCGCTGCTGCAGCTCGCCCCCATCCATACCGGCTCGACCCTGATCGACGAGTTCTGCGCCCGCTTCGTCTACTTCGTCGCCGGGTACCTGTTCGCCGCCCGCATCTTCGCCCTGGCCGACTGGGTGCGGGCGCGGGCCGGCCTCGCGCTTGCCGGCCTCGCCGCCTGGGCCCTGATCGAGGGCGGCCTGGTCTTCACCCCGACCGGCCTTCCCTCCCACCCGAACCTAGCGGGCCTGCCGGTGGTGAGCCTGCTCCTCGGCGGCGCCGGCGCCTTGGCCATCGTGGCGACGGCCGCCCTGCTGACCCGGGCCGGCGGCCCGGTCACGGCGGTCCTCCGGGCCTGCGGCGAGCGCTCGATCGTGATCTACCTCGCCTTCTTCCTGCCGATGGCGGCCTTGCGCACGGCGCTCGTGAAGAGCGGGATCATCGCGGATGTCGGCATCGTCTCGCTCCTCGTCACCGCGACCGCGGTGGCGGTCCCGCTCGGGATCGAGCGGCTGGTGCGCCACACCCCGGCCCGGTTCCTGTTCCGCCGCCCGGCCGCCTTCCACCTCGTCGGCGAGGAGCGGCCCGGCCCGGCGCCCCACCTCGCCGCCGCCCGCACGAGCTGAAGCTGGAGCATTGTCCGACGAAGTGGATACCGGTTCGTCGCAGAAAATGCGACAAAACAAAGACTTAGAGCGCTTCGCGATCGCATCGCGATCGTGAAGCGCTCGAGATCAGCGCTGCCTCTCTGCTGCCGGCCGCACCAGGTGATCGAGGAAATTCCGGATCTCGCGCCGGCGGCGCTCCGGCACCAGCACCTCGGCGGCGACGCCGAGGCGCCAGGCGAGGTCGGGGCGTCCCTCCGGGTCGTGGTGCAGGTCGCGAAAAGCATCGGCGTAGGCGTGGAGCGCCGCCTCGTCCCGGCACAGGCCGGCCTCGACCACGCCTTGCGCGGAGAGCCGCAGCATCGCCGCGACCTCGTCGAGGTCGAGCTCGGGATGGTACTGCGTGCCCCAGAACACCCCATCGCCGAGGCGGATCTCGATCGCCTGGACGTCGAGGCGGTCGTTGTCGGCGAGGACGTGGCTGCCCGGCGGCGGATCGATGACGGCGTCGTCGTGGATCGCCGGCGCGTCCCAGGCCGCCGGCCGGCCGGCGAGCAGCGGGTGTCCCTCCCCGGCCTGCGTCCGGCCGATACCGCGGGCGAGCCCGTATTCCGGGCCGCGCGGGTTGCGGGCGGCGCGGCCCCCGGCGATCGTCGCGGCCACCTGCACGCCCCAGCACGAGCCGAAGACCGGGAGGCCGGCCTCGAGCGCCGCCCGCACCAAGTCGCATTGCCGCGTCACCGCGGGACCGCCCTCCTCGACATGCAGGGTCGACCCGGTGAGCACCAGGGCGTCGCACTCGGACAAGGCCCGGGGCAGCACCGCATCCGCATCGGCCGGGGCGACGAGGTGGCAGCGGGCCTCCGGGGCGAGCGCCCGCAGGATGCCCGCATAGGTCTCGGCCGAGGTCTTGTCGCAGACCGTGAGATGCGTCTCGCGGCCGGCCCGGTCGTTCCCGTCGGCCACCAGAAGGTGCAGCATGTCGGCTCCTTGTTAGAGCGACCGCAACGCTTACGGGAATGCGCCGTTCCGGCACGGCTTGCCGCAGCCCCGCGGCCACTCTGCTAAGTCACGACGATCGTTCGACAAAATTTCGGTTAACGGCCCTTAAACCCGCCTCATTTAACGTCTCTTGAGTGGCCGGCGCGGGACGGCGACGCCCCGCATGGGCCGAGAAGGCCCGGGGCGTGAAGGGGAACGCGGCAGGATGGCGACGGGACGCGAGCGCAAGGGTCGGGTCGAGCCGCGGTTCGAAGCGGACGGGCCCGCCGACCCGGCGGCCCTCGACCTGCGCCTCTCGCGTGGCGACCGGGCGGGAGGCGGCGTGGCGAAGGGGAGTTCCAGAACGGCGGCCAAGGCTGCCTCGAAGGCTGCTCCGAAGCGGGCCAGCCGCGCGACCCCGGCAGCGCCGCGGCGCCGCCGGCGCTCGTTCCTCGGCACCCTGGTCTACGGCACCATGGTCCTCGGCCTGTGGGGCCTGGTGGCGGTCGCCGGCATCGTCGCCTACCACGCCTCGCAGCTGCCGCCGATCGACCAGCTCGCGGTGCCCAAGCGCCCGCCCAACATCGCGATCCTGGCCGCCGACGGCTCGCTGCTCGCCAATCGCGGCGAGACCGGCGGGCGCACGGTGAGCATCCGCGAATTGCCGCCCTACCTGCCCCGCGCCTTCGTGGCGATCGAGGACCGGCGCTTCTACGGCCATCTCGGCATCGACCCGGTCGGCATCGCCCGCGCCATCGGCCAGAACCTGACCCGCCGCGGCGTGGCCCAGGGCGGCTCGACCCTGACCCAGCAGCTCGCCAAGAACCTCTTTCTCACCCAGGAGCGCACCGCCTCGCGCAAGATCCAGGAGGCGATCCTGGCGCTCTGGCTGGAGCACAAATACACGAAGGACGAGATCCTCGAACTCTACCTCAACCGGGTCTATTTCGGCGCCGGCGCCTACGGCGTCGAGGCGGCGGCGCAGCGCTACTTCGCCAAGCCCGCGAAGGACGTGACGCTGGCCGAGGCCGCGATGCTCGGCGGCCTCGTCCAGGCGCCGTCGCGGCTCGCGCCCAACCGCAACCTGCCCGCGGCGCAGGCCCGGGCCGCCCAGGTGCTGGCGGCGATGCAGGAGCTGGGCTTCGCCAAGCCCGCCGAGGTGCAGACGGCCCTGGCCCAGCCGGCCAAGCCCGCGCGGGCGAAGGGCGGCGGCTCGGCCAACTACGTCGCCGACCTCGTGATGGACGTGCTCGACGACTACGTCGGCAAGATCGAGACCGACGTCGCGGTGCAGACCACCGTCGATCCGGCGCTCCAGGGCATCGCCGAGCGGGCGCTGGTCGACGAGCTGAACCAGAAGGGCGTGCGCTACAACGTCGCCCAGGGCGCTGTGGTGTCGATGCGGCCGGACGGGGCGATCCGGGCGCTGATCGGCGGGCGCGACTACGCCCAGAGCCAGTTCAACCGCGCCACCACCGCCAAGCGCCAGCCCGGCTCGGCCTTCAAGCCCTTCGTCTACCTGGCGGCGATCGAGCGCGGCCTGACCCCCGACACGGTGCGGGACGATTCGCCGGTCAACATCAAGGGCTGGAGCCCGGAGAACTACTCGCGCAGCTACAGCGGCCCGGTCGCCTTGCGCGACGCGCTCGCCCACTCGCTCAACACCGTGGCGGTGCGGCTCGGCCAGGAGGTCGGCCCGAAGGCGGTGGTGCAGACGGCGCAGCGCCTCGGCATCACCTCGCCGCTCCAGGCCAATGCCTCGCTGGCGCTCGGCACCTCCGAGGTCACGCCGCTCGAGCTGGTGGGTGCCTACGCGGCCTTCGCCAATGGCGGCATGGGGGTGATCCCCTACGTGATCGCCAGCGTGAAGTCCGTCGACGGCCGCACGATCTACAAGCGCGCGCCGAGCGGCCTCGGCCGGGTGATCGACGCCAACGCGGTTGGCATGATGAACGCCATGCTGCACGAGGTCTTCGTCAGCGGCACGGCGAAGAAGGGCGACATCCCGGGCTGGGACCTCGGCGGCAAGACCGGCACCACCCAGGATTTTCGCGATGCCTGGGCGGTCGGCTTCTCCGGCACGCTTGTCACCGGCGTCTGGCTCGGCAACGACGACGGCGAGGCGACGAAGAAGGTCTCGGGCGGCAACCTGCCGATCGAGATCTGGAACCGCGTCATGACCGCGGCCCTGCGCGGCGACAAGCCGGTGCCGCTCCCCGGCGCCGCCCGCTGGCGCCGCAGCAGCGGCACCGCCGTCGCCGCGGCGGCAGCCCCGGCCGAGCCGCAGACGCTCGGCGGCCTGATCGACAACCTCGTCGGCGGCGGCCAGCCCCCGGCGCGCCAGCCGGCGCCGCGCGGCGGGCCGACGCGGGAGGACAAGAACTTCCTGGAACGGCTATTCGGGGTCGATTGAGGCGGCTCAGGTGCGGCCCTCGACCCACCGGTCCAGCAGGAGGTGGGGCAGGGTCAGGGCCGCGAGGAGCTGGAGGGTCAGCGCGAGCAGGCGCTCGGTCCCGTCGGGCTGGGGATAGGTCGGCCACAACAGGAGGCCGATCAGCAGCGTGAGGCCGAAGACCGGCAGCGCGAGCACGACCGCCCGGCCCATCCCGTCCACCGTCGGCGCCCGCACCGGATCGGCGGCGAGCGCCCGCATGTGCCGCGGGGCGTGCAGGCAGACGAAGTAGAGCCCGAAGGCGCTGAGCGGCGGCAGGATTCGGAAGGCGAGGCTGAGAGCCGCGAGCTCGGCGAGCAGCCTCGGCGGGGGCCGGCGCAGGACGAGCCAGGCGAGCGCGAGGCCGAGCCACGCCCAGGCGAGGGCGGTCCACCAGCCCGGCAGCACCGGCATCGCCGTGCCGGTCACCACCGCGAAGATCCGGGCGGTCTCGCCCGGCTGCATCAGGGCCGGCAGCGCGATCGGCAGGCCGCCGCGCACCAGGGCCTCGACCGGCCGGCCGGGCCCGGCATCCTCGCGCCCGAAATGCAGCACCGACAGGCCGAGGAAGCCCGCGAGGGTGAGGTTCGGGGCGAGCCGCCAAGCGACCAGCACCGCGGCGGTGAGCGCGAGGTAGGGCGCGGCGAAGACGAGAAACCAGGCCCGGCCGAAGCGCGGCGCCAGGAAGGGCTTCGCCACCTCGCCGTCGAGGGCGCCGTGCGGCACCCCCAGAGCGATGACGAGGGCGAGCACCACGGCCCACGCGGTCTCCCGTGGCATGAGGGCCGTCGCCGCGAGGAGGAGGGAAGCCGCGGGGAGCAGGCACGCGGCCGCGCCCCGGGGCAGCGTCACGGCCGGAGTGACAGGCATCCGCGCGCCGGCCGGCGCCGGGATCGGGGCGGGCCGGCGCGCCACCGCTCTACTCCGCCGCCGCGAGGTGGGGCCGCCGCGACGACGCCCCGATGCCCTCCACGAGGTCACGATCGACGCGCTTGGCGGTCTGCACCGTCGCCATCAGGCCGTAGGCGACCTTCGCCGTGAGATCGAGACCAGCGATGATCCCGAGGCCGAGCGCCGGGCCGAGCAGGCCGAGGCCGTCATCGCCGAACAGCAGCACCACCGGATAGGCGAGCCACACCACCGACAGGAAGACGGCGTTGCGCAGGAAGGCGGCGCGAACGTCGTCGCGCTCGCGGGCGTTCTCCTGCCGCAGTTGGACGAAGATCCCGTAATAGACCGCCAGGAAGGCGCCGCAGGAGATCGCGAACCAGGTCCATTTCAGCCACGCCACCTGGGAGAGGCCGAACACGAAGGCGGTGACGATCATGATCAGGTCGGAGCCGATCATGCCCCACACGATCGCCGGCCGGCGCATCCCGCTATGCATCGCGGTGTTGGCGAGGCCGAGCAGCAGCAGCGGCGTGGTGAACGACCAGTCGATGTAGCGGGCGAAGTAGAACGCCCGGGTCGCCGTGCCGGCATCCGGGCCGGCCGGCAGCGCGATGCTGCCCTGCCCCGCCGCCATGGCGAGGTACGAGCAGGCGGCGATGATCGGCACCAGACCGTGGATGATCGTGTCGGTCTCCTCGGCCCTGGTGCGGCTCTTGCCGATGAACAGGATGAGGGCGGCGCCGGCGCTCATGCCGGCGAAGCCCAGCCAGAGCCAGAACTGAGGGGTCATCGGATCGTCCATTTCGTCTCGAAGGCGGGATTATCGCGACGGCTCATACGTGCAGTCACGAGGCGCCGGACAACCGGGCCCGGCGGGCGCGGTTCCTCTGGGTCAGGGTCGCGGGGTTGCCGCAGGTCACGACGGGTGTCCCCCGGTCGGATCGGCCGAGAGTACGCATCGGCACCCTGCGCCGCTGGCGGGCGCGGTCCGGGTGCTGCCGCCTCGCGAAACGACGGAGACCCCTGCGTCGGCCGCGCTTGTCGCGTCCTCAACCCCGGGCGAAGCTGCCGCGCTGCCGCTCCAGGACGACCCGATGCCCAATTCCTCCGATCTCGTGACGATGCGTGCCACCGACCTCGCGCGGGCGATCCGCGACCGGGCCGTCTCGGCCCGGGAGGTGATGCAGGCCCATCTCGACCAGATCGCCCGCCATAACCCGGCGGTGAACGCGGTCGTCTCGCTGCGCGATCCGGACGAGTTGCTCGCCGAGGCCGAGGCGGCCGACCGGGATCTGGCGGCGAACGGCCCGCGCGGGCCGCTCCACGGTCTGCCGCACGCGGTGAAGGACCTCTCGGCCACGGCCGGGATCCGCACCACGCAAGGCTCGCCGCTGTTTCGCGACACCGTGCCGGCGACCGACGCGCTCCACGTCGCGCGGCTGAAGGCGGCGGGCGCGATCCTGATCGGCAAGACCAACGTGCCGGAATTCGGCCTCGGCTCGCACAGCACCAACCCGGTCTTCGGCACGACCCGCAACGCCTACGACCCGGCGAAGGCCGGCGGCGGCTCGAGCGGCGGTGCGGCGGTGGCACTCGCCATGCGCATGGTGCCGCTCGCCGACGGCAGCGACCACGGCGGCTCGCTGCGCAACCCGGCCGCCTGGAACAACGTGCTGGGTCTGCGCCCCGCCGCCGGCCGGGTGCCGGGGCACACCGATGAGGTTTTCCTGCCCCAACTCGGCGTCAACGGGCCGATGGCGCGCTGCACCGCCGATCTCGGGCTGCTGCTCTCGGTCCAGGCCGGGTACGATCCCCGCACCCCGAACGCGATCCGCCAGGATCCGGCGGTGTTCGCTTCCGTCCCGCCGCGGGAGCTGAAGGGCCTGCGCATCGGCTGGATCGGCGATTTCGGCGGTCACTTAGCCTTCGAGCCCGGCGTGCTCGACCTCTGCGAGGCCGGCCTGACCGTGTTCTCTGCAAACGGCGCCGCGGTCGAGCCGGTGCTGCCCGCCTTCGATCCGGAGGCGATCTGGCGCGCCTGGCGCGTGATGCGCCAATGGACCACCGGCGCCGCCCTCGCGGCCCCTTGGCGCGACCCGGAGAAGCGCGCGCTGATGAAGCCGGAGGCGGTCTGGGAGGTCGAGCAGGGCCAGACGCTCTCGGCCTTCGACGTGCACGCCGCCAGCGTCACCCGCACCGCCTGGTACAGTTGCGTGCGCGGGCTGTTCGCGCGCTTCGACGTGCTGGCTCTGCCGACCGCCCAGGTCTTCCCGTTCGATGCCGGCGAGACCTGGCCGCGCAGCATCGATGGTCGCCCGATGGACACCTATCACCGCTGGATGGAGGTGGTGGTGCCGGGCACGCTGTCGGGCTGCCCGGTGATCAGCCTGCCGGTCGGCTTCAACCCGGCCGGGCTGCCGATGGGCATCCAGCTCATTGCCCCGAACCATGCCGAGGCCGATCTCCTCGCCATCGCGGCGGCCTACGAGGCGGTGACGGGCTTCGACCGGGTCGTGCCGCCCGCCTTGCGCGGCTGATCCTTGCGCGGCTGATCACGGCGGCGTGACCGGTCGAGGCGTCCTGCTGTGCTTGCCGCTTGTCAGCACTGCCGGCATACATGGCGGGCAACAAGCTCGGCCACGCCACAACCGGCCGACACGCGAGGAGACCCCGATGAAGCCCTTCCTGATGGCGGCGCTCGCCGCGAGCGTGTCCTTCGTGGGCGTATCCTTGGCGAGCGCCGCCTTCGCGCAGGACAGCACCGCCGGCGACACCAAGGCCAAGGTCGACAACCTGGAGAAGCTCGGCAGCTTCAAGCAGACCGGCGTCGCTGAGCCGCCGCCGATTCCGCAGACCGGCCGGCGCGCCGACGCGATCAACCGGACGCTCCAGAAGATCAAGGTGCCGGACGGCTTCAAGATCGAGCTCTACGCCGTGGTGCCGGATGCCCGCGCCATGGCGGTCGGCCCGAATGCCGGCGTGGTCTGGGTCGGCACCCGCAAGTCGAAGGTCTACACCGTCACCGACCGCGACAAGGACCGGATCGCCGACGAGGTGAAGGTCTATGCGCCAGGAGTCGACTTCAAGATCCCGAACGGCGTGTGCTTCTCCCGCGACGGGGTGCTCACCATCGTCGAGCAGAACCGGGTGCTGGCCTTCCCGGCCGCCGAGTTCTTCTACGAGGGCACGGACGGCCCGGCAGTCGTCGTGGTCAAGCAGGGCGAGCTGATCCCGCCGGCCGAGGAGAGCTACAACCATACCGCCCGGATCTGCCGCATCGGGCCCGACGGCAAGCTCTACGTCTCGCTCGGCCAGCCCTACAACGTGCCGCCGAAGGACAAGGCCGACCTCTACGCCAAGACCGGCATCGGCGGCATCATCCGCATGGATGCCGACGGCAAGAACCGCGAGGTCTACGCCACCGGCATCCGCAATTCGGTCGGCATGGATTTCGCGCCCGACAAGACCCTGTGGTTCACCGACAACCAGGTCGACGGCATGGGCGACGACCAGCCGCCGGGCGAATTGAACCAGATCACCAAGCCGGGCCAGAATTTCGGCTTCCCGTATTACGGCGGCGGCAACGTGCGCACCGTCGAGTACAAGGACGACAAGGTCCCGGCCGACGTCGTCGCCCCGAAGGCGGAACTGCCGCCCCACGCCGCCGATCTCGGCATGATCGTCTACAAGGGCAAGTCGTTCCCCGAGAAGTACCGCGGCGGCATCTTCACCGCCGAGCACGGCTCGTGGAACCGCACCACGCCGATCGGCGCCCGGGTGATGTTCGTGCCGGTCAACAAGGACGGCACCGCCGGCAAGCCCGAGCCCTTCGCCGAGGGCTGGCTGACCGAGGGCGGCGAGTATCTCGGCCGCCCGGTCGACGTCGCGACCCTGCCCGACGGTTCGCTGCTCGTCTCCGATGACACGGCGGGCGCGATCTACCGCATCTCCTACGAGAAGTAGGTTTGTCTCGAGGAGGAGGCGGTCGAAGGGCCGCCCCCTCCCCTCTCAGGAGACGTTCATGACTCGCGCCCTCACCCTCCTGCTCCTTCTCGCCGCGACCGTGCCCGCTGCGGCCGGCGACGCCAAGGCTGGCCGGGCCAAGGCGATGGGCTGCCAGGCCTGCCACGGCCTCGACGGCCTCTCGAAGCTGCCCGACGCCCCCAACCTCGCCGGCCAGGTCGAGCCCTACCTCGTCAAGGCGCTGACCGAGTTCCGCAACGGGACGCGCAAGAACGAGGTGATGTCGGTGGCGGCGCAGGATCTGTCGGATGCCGATATCGCGAATCTTGCGGCGTATTATAGTGGAATCCAGATCGATGTGATTCCGCCGGGGTGAGCATTGCGGCTTGAGAGACTAATTGATAAACCTCTATAAATCTACCATGCTCTGCGTCATTCCGGGGCCGCGTAGCGGAGCCCGGAATCCAGAATCACGGTTGGTTCAGGATTGGGCGGACAGTGTTTCGTCTTATTCTCTCTCACCTGAGTGTCTGGATTCCGGGCTCCGCTGCGCGGCCCCGGAATGACGCGGAGGGTATCAAGACAGTCAAGTGGTTTACCACCTGTCTCGACCCTCCTCGTCTTTCGGATCGTTGCCAAGTCTCGTTGCCAAGTCTCGCCCCGGGATGACGTGGAGAGATGCCGGCCAGTGCTACGCCCCCACCCGCCCGATCACCGCCACCGGCCCGCCCCCGTCCGGCCCCTGGTGCTCGGCGCCACCCGACACGAACAGGTCCGTCCGGCCGATCGCCGCGGCCGCGACACCCCCGACCAGCGCCCTCGCGTGACGGGTGGCATTGATGTCGCTGTCGTCGTTCATGATGTGGCGCTGCCCGCGGATCATGCCGTCGCCCGAGGGCTCGGCCTTCGCCAGCAGGGCGACGACGCGGGCGGCCGCCGCCGGCGGGAGCTGGCCGGCGGCGGGAAAACCGAGATCGGCGAGCGCGCCCTGGATCGCCGGTAGATCGATGCCGTCGCGCATCACCCGGTGGGCGATGCGCAAGGGGCCGCTCCAGCCCGGGGCGTTGCCCAGCACGATGACCTCGTTGCGCATCAGCTCGATCCCCGCCGAGGCGCTGGCGCGGCCGGAATAGAGGTCGGTGCGGCTGCCGATCACCGCATCGGCGAGCGCCTCATCCGGGATCTCGCCGAGCGCCAGCCCGATCCCCAGCGCCGAGGCGCCGCGGGAGAGGCCCATCGAGGCATAGGTGTCGTGGGTCGCGACGCCCGCACCCCGGGCGGCCGCCTCCTGGATGCGGGCGCTGGTGAGGAGCGGGCACTTCACCTGCACGAAATGCACGTCCTCGACCGCGTCGAGCCCCGCCGCCGCCATGGCGCGGCGCACGGCCGTGGCGGTGGCGCGCACCTGCGCCATCCGGCCGATCTCCTCGGGCAAAAAGTCCTCCGTGAAGGCGGTGCCGACCGCGAGGGCCCGGCCCGTCCCCGCCGGCCCCTCGCGCCGGGCGAGGACGAGGAAGTGGGGCGAGAGCCCGCCCTCGGTGCCGCCCGACATCACCAGGGCGACCCGGGCGCCGATCGCGGCCGGCGGCACCCCGAGCCGGGCGCCGAGCGCCGCCTCCAGCGCCATCACGGCGAGCGGCCGGGTGAAATCGTTGACGCAGCCGTTGCCCTCGGTCTTGCCGAACACCGCCACGATCTCGCCGGCGGCGACCGCACCGGACTCGATCAAGGCGTCGAGCCCCGAGACGTCGGCGGGGTGCCGGGTCGGCACGCGGAAGACGAGGCATTCGGGCATCGGGGACTCCATCATCACATCGCGCCGTCCCGGCCCGTTCGACCGGGGAGCGGCCGCGCCGCCCTTGCAAATGCGCCGCCAACCCGCTCAACGGTGCGGCGCCGCCACAAGCGTGGCCATAACGGCCCCACCCGGGTAGCCGGGCCGGGGGCGGATGCGCTAGTCTGGGCTTCCGCGCCCGGGAGGTCCGCAACCCGATGCCGATACCGTTGAGCCGCACCCGGCCCGCCGTGTCCGCACGGGCCTCCCTGTTTCCCCGGGCCGAGGCGTCCGCCCGGACTGAAGTGTCCGCAGGATGAGTTTCGTCTCGCCCGTGCCCGGCGGCTCACCGCAGCGGGTGCTGATCTACTCGCACGACACGTTCGGGCTCGGCCACCTGCGCCGGGCGCGGGCGATCGCGCATGCCCTGGTGGCGGGGGCGCCGGAGCGGCGGGTGGTGATCCTGTCGGGCTCGCCGGTGAGCCACGCCTTCCGGTTCGCCCCCGGGGTGAGCTGCCGGCGCCTGCCCGGCGTGACCAAGCTCGCCAGCGGCGAGTACCAGAGCCTCGGCCCCGGCCACGGCCTCGACGAGGTGGTGGCGACCCGCGCCGCCTTGATCCGCCACGTCGCCGATCGCTTCGACCCCGACCTCTTCCTCGTCGACAAGGAGCCGGCCGGCTTCCACGGCGAGGTGCTGCCGGCGCTCCACCGACTCAAGGCCCGGGGCTGCCGGCTGGTGCTGGGCCTGCGCGACGTGCTCGACGCGCCGGACCTGCTGGCGCCTGAATGGGAGCGCAAGGGCGCGCTCGCGGTGCTGCCGCTCTACGATGCGCTCTGGGTCTACGGCCTGGAGGCGATCTACGCCCCCCTCGACGGGCTGGCGCTGCCCGCCGGCGTCGGAAAACGCCTGACCTATACCGGCTATCTGCGCCGCGAAGCCCCCGATTCAGGGCTGCCCGACGAGGCGGCGGAGGAGCCGTTCCTCCTCGTCACCCCGGGCGGCGGCGGCGACGGGGTCGAGCTGGTCGATGCGGTGGTGCGCGCCTACGAGGCGCAAACGCTGGAGCACCGGGCGCTCGTGGTGTTCGGCCCGTTCTTCCCGGCCGCCGAGCAGGAGGCCCTGCGCGTCCGCATCGCCGCGCATCCGCGCCTCGCCTCCCTCGATTTCGACGCGCGGCTGGAGCGGCTGATGCGCCGCGCCGCCGGCGTGGTGGCGATGGGCGGCTACAACACCTTCTGCGAGATCCTGTCCTTCGACCGCCCGGCCCTGATCCTGCCGCGGGTGCGGCCGCGGCGCGAGCAGCTGATCCGCGCCCGCGCCGCCGCCCGGCTCGGCCTCGTCGGCGTCATCGAGCCCGGGGCGGACGACGACACCGCCCGCATGGCCGCGGCGCTCGACGCCCTGCCCCACCGTCCCACCCCCTCGTCCCGGCCAATCCCCGGCCTCCTCGACGGCCTGCCGGCGATCCGCCGCCTCGCCGCCGCCGCGGACGCTCCTTGCGTGGCCGCCGAGTAAGTCTCCCCCGCCATGCCCCCGCTTCGCATCGCCGTCCTCGTCAAGGGCTACCCGCGCCTGTCCGAGACCTTCATCGCCCAGGAACTCCTGGGGCTCGAGGCGCGGGGGCTCGGGCTCGCGATCTGGTCCCTCCGGCAGCCGCATGACGGCGCGGTGCACCCGATGCACCGGCAGATCCGCGCCCCCGTCGCCTACCTGCCGGAATACCTCTACCAGGCGCCGCTCCGGGTGCTGCGCGGGGCGCTCTCGGCCCTGCGCCGGCCGGGCCTCCTGCCGCTCATCCGCCTCGCCTGGCGCGACCTCGCCCGCGACCGCACGCCCAATCGCGGCCGGCGCCTCGGCCAGGCCCTGGTGCTCGCCCGCGAGCTGCCGGCGGAGATCGGCCACATCCACGTTCATTACCTGCACACCCCGGCCTCGGTGGCGCGCTACGCCGCCCTGCTGACCGGGCGGAGCTGGAGCGCCTCGGCGCATGCCAAGGACATCTGGACCACGCCGGACTGGGAACTCTCCGAGAAGCTGACCGACGCGCGGCTCGCCTTCGCGGTCACCTGCACGGCGGCGGGCGCGACGCGCCTGCGCGAGGTCTGCGGCGATCCGGGGCGGGTCACGCTCGTCTATCACGGCCTCGACCTGTCGCGGTTTCCCGCCCCCCCGGAATCCCGGCCGGCGCGGGACGGGTCGGACCCGGCCGATCCCCTGAGGATCGTCACCGTCGGCCGGGCGGTGGCGAAGAAGGGCTTCGACGACCTCCTCGACGCGCTCGCCGCCCTCCCCCCCGACCTGCACTGGCGCCTCGCCCATGTCGGCGGCGGCGAGGGGCTGGCGTCGCTCCGCGCGAAATCCGCCGCTCTCGGCCTGTCGCAGAAGGTGGTGTTTCTCGGCGCGAAGCCCCAGCCGGACGTGGTGGCGCTGCTGCGCGCGGCCGACCTGTTCGTGCTGCCGGCCAAGCGCGCCCCGTCGGGCGACCGCGACGGGCTGCCCAACGTAATCATGGAGGCGGCCTCGCAGGGCCTCGCCGTCATCGCCACCGACTTCGCCGGCATTCCGGAATTTCTTCGCGACGGCATCGAGGGCCGGCTGGTGCCGCCGGGGGATTGGGGGGCGCTCTCGAACGCCGTCAACCTGCTCGCCCGCGATCCCGCCGAGCGAGCCCGCCTGGCGGCGGCGGCGCTCGCCCGGCTGCGGGCGGAGTTCGGCGCCGAGGCCGGGTTCGAGACCGTGGCGCGCCTGCTCCGGAATGCTGCCAAGGGTACGACGATGCGATGAGCCGGGTCGCCTTCTACGCGCCCCTGAAGGCCCCCGACCACCCGGTCCCGTCCGGCGAGCGCACGATGGCGCGGCTGCTGCTGCGGGCGCTGGCCGTCGCCGGGTTCGCCCCGGAGGTCGCCAGTTCCCTGCGCACCCGCGACCCCGACGGGTCGCGGCATCCGGACATGCGCGCCGCGTCGCTGGCGGAGGCCGAGCGCCTGATCGCGGCGTACCGGGCCGATCCGCCCGCCCTGTGGTTCACCTACCACGTCTACTACAAGGCACCGGACTGGATCGGCCCGGCGGTGTCGCGTGCGCTGGGCATTCCTTACGTGGTGGCGGAGGGATCGCGGGCGCCCCGGCGCGCGTCCGGCCCGCACGCGCTCGGCCATGCCGGCGCCGAGGCGGCCCTCGACGCGGCGGACCTGATCCTCGTCATGAACCGCCGCGACCGGCCGGCTTTGGAGGCGGCGCGGCCGGGGGGCCAAGTGCTTGCCGACCTGCCGCCGTTCCTCGACCCGGCGGAGTGGCACCTGTCTGCCGCCGCACAGGGAAATTCGAGGGAAATCCCCCCGACGATCGGGCGCGGGATGCCCTTCCCCGTGTGGCAGGATTGTTCGGCGAAAGCAGAGACGCAGGATTTCTCCTCTCCCCGCGGGCGGGGAGAGGGCTCTTCCGACCTTGTCGTCGGCAGAGCGAGCAGCGAACCGCAGGTTCGCCGCGAGGGTGAGGGGGTGTTGCCGGAGGAGCCTCACTCGTCGAGACCCCCTCACCCTTGCTCCGGCTTCGCCTCCGCTCCTTTCGTCTCCGACAAGGGGGACGAAAGCCTCTCCCCGCCCGCGGGGAGAGGAGAAGACCCGCGCCTCGTCTTTCTCCGGCCGCTGTTTTCCACCGCGAACTCCCCCGGCCTCCTGCGTCTCCTCACCGTCGCGATGATGCGGGCGGGCGACAAGCTCGCCTCCTACCGTCTCCTCGCCGAGGCGCTGACGCAGCTCGGCGACCGGCCCTGGACCCTCGACGTCGCCGGCGACGGCCCGGCGGCGGCGGACGTCACGGCCCTGTTCGCGCTCTTCGGCGAGCGGGTGCGCCGCCACGGCGCCGTCGACTCCACCGGCCTCTCGGCCCTCTACGGCGCCGCCGACCTCCTGGTCTGGCCGGCCGTCAACGAGGCCTACGGCATGGCGTTGCTGGAGGCGCAGGCCCATGGCTGCCCGGTAGTGGCCGGCGGCTACGGCGGCGTGGCGGACGTTGTGCAGGACGGCGTGACCGGCCGGGTGACGCCGCCTGGCGACCCTGCGGCGCTCGCCGACGCGATCCGCGATCTCGCCGCGGCGCCGGACCGCCTCGCGGCGATGCGGAGAGCGGCGCTGGCCTTCGCCCGCACGGAGCGGGGTCTCGACAGGGCGGCGTCCCGCCTGCGCGCGGCGCTCGCTCCGCTCCTGGGGGAGCGCGCATGAGCCGGATCCTGATCGCCGTCACCCACCTCCTCGGGGCCGGGCATCTCACCCGGGCGGCGGCCCTGGCCCGGGCCTTCGCGGGCGCCGGCCACGCCGTAACTCTCGTTTCCGGCGGCCTGCCGGCGGCCCTGCCCCGCCTCGACGGCATCCGCCTGGTGCAATTGCCGCCGGTGCGGATCACCGGCACCGCCTTCACGGCGCTCCTCGACCCCGAGGGCGCGCCCGTGACGGCGGAGCGCCTGGCGGCCCGCCGCGATATGCTCCTCGCCGCCTTCGCGGAGGCTGCGCCGGACGCGGTGATCACCGAGCTCTATCCCTTCGGCCGCCGCGTGCTAGCGCCGGAATTCGAGGCGCTGGTCAAGGCCATGCGGGCGGCCTCGCCGCGCCCGCTGCTCCTCGCCTCGATCCGCGACATCCTCGCGACCCCGAGCCGCCCGGAGCGGATCGCCGCCACCCACGCCCGCCTCCACACCTACGACGCCGTGCTGGTCCACGGCGATCCCGCCTTCCTGCCCCTCGACACGTCCTGGCCGGTCGATGAGGGGGTGGCGCGGCGCCTGCGCTACACCGGCTACGTCGACGAGGCCGAGGTGCCGCCCGCGCCGGATGGTCCCCGCGCCGGCATCGTGGTCTCGGGCGGGTCCAGCGCCGCGGGTCTGCCGTTGCAGGAGGCGGCGGTCGCGGCGGCGTTCCTCACCCCCGGTTTGTCCTGGCGCATCCTCGTCGGCCGGGCCGTGCCGGAGCCCGCCTTCGCGGCCCTCGCGGCGGCGGCGCCCGGAAACGCGGTCGTCGAGCGGGCGCGGCCGGACTTTCGCGCGTTGCTCGCACGGGCGGCGCTCTCGGTGAGCCAGGCCGGCTACAACACGGTGCTCGACCTCCTGCAGGGCGGCGGCCCGGCCCTGCTGGTGCCGTTCGAGGCCGGCCACGAGACCGAGCAGCGCCTGCGCGCCGAGACCCTGGCCGTCCACGGCCTCGCCCGGGTGCTGCCGGAGAGCGAACTGACTGCCGAACGCCTCGCGGCTGCGGTCCTGGCCACCCCGCCGCCGGGCGTCGGGCACGCCATCGCGCGGGACGGGGCGCGGCGGAGCGTGGCGATCGTGGAGGCGATGCTGGCGGATGCGGGACTCGATCGTGGCGCGCTGAGGCACCTCCCCTCCCCAGGCGATCCCGGGCTTGCCCGGGATCGCTGCAAGTTGTGGGGAGGGGCTGGGGGT
>NZ_JBEXZS010000271.1:0-31735 GCF_040593685.1 Methylobacterium sp. EM32
ATCTTGTCGAACGGGAAGGCGCGCAGGTTCGACAGCGACGAGTAGCCGGTGCCGAAATCGTCCATCGCGATCCGCACCCCCATCGCCTTGACCCGCCGCAGGGTGGCGAGCGCCCGCGGCAGGTCGCGGATCAGCGCGGTCTCGGTGATCTCGAGCTCGAGGCGGGCGGGCGCGAGCCCGGTGGTGAACAGCACCTCGTGCACCAATTCCGAAAAACCCGGGGCGTGGAGCTGCACCGCCGAGACGTTGACGGCGATGCGCAGGGGTTTGTCCCAGGCGGCGGCCTCGCGGCAGGTCTCGCGCAGGACCCACTCGCCGATCTGCAGGATGCTGCCGGTCTCCTCCGAGATCGGGATGAACAGATCGGGCGGGATGGTGCCGCGCTCCGGATGGTGCCAGCGCAGCAGCGCCTCGAAGCCCACCGCCTCGCCGGTATCGATGCGGGTCTGGGGCTGGTAGACGATCCTGAACTCCCCCCGCTCGACGGCGTGGCGCAGGTCGTGCTCGATCTGGCGCCGCTCGCGGACCTGCACGCCCATCCGCGCCTCGTAGAAGCGCAGGCGGCCGCGGCCCTCCTGCTTGGCGCGGTAGAGGGCGGTGTCGGCCTGGATCATCAGGGTCTCGGCCTCGGTGCCGTCATGCGGGAAGACCGCGATGCCGAGGCTCGCCGCCGCGATCGCCCCGGCCGGCCCGGTCTCGGCCTGGCGGAGCGCCGCCAGGATCGCCTCGCCGAGGGCCTCGGCGCCGGCGGCGTCGAGGTTCGGCGCCAGCACGGCGAACTCGTCGCCGCCGAGCCGCGCCAGCATCTGGCCGCGGCCGAGCACGGCGGTGATCGCCGCGCAAACCGCCCGCAGCAGGCCGTCGCCGGCGGCGTGGCCGAACAGGTCGTTGACCTCCTTGAACCGGTCGAGATCGGCGCAGAGCACCGCCAGCGGCCGGCCAGCAGCCTCTGCGAGCGCGAGCTCCTGGGCCAGCCGGGCGTTGAAGCTGTTGCGGTTCGGCGCCCCCGTCAGGGCGTCGTGGTGGGCGAGGTAGGCGATCCGCGCCTCGGCGCGCTTGCGCGCCCGCAGGTCGCGCACCGCCAGGGCGGCGTGCGGCCGGCCGGCGAAATCGATGACCCGGCGAATCACCTCGACCGGCACCAGGCCGCCGTCCTGCCGGCGCAGCTGCGCCTCGGGCGCCTCCGCGGCGTCGGTCGCGGCCGGCTCGGCGAGGATGTCCGACAAGGCCGCGCCGGTGAGCGCCTCGGGGGTAAGGCCGACGAGTTCGGCGAAGCTGTCGTTGACGGTGACGACCCGGTCGCCGTCGCAGACCACCAGCCCCTCGGCGGCGGCGTTGGCGAGCCCCCGCATCCGGTCGCCCTCGAGCACCGAGCGGCGCTCGTCGCGCAGGTGCAGCCACAGCCCGGCGAAGGCCAGGACCAGGATCGTGATGCTGGCGAGCGCTACCGCCACGGCGAGGATCGCTGCCGGCACCGCCGTGCCCGACACGGCGACGGACGGGTCCGGCACGATCACCGCCGCGCTCATCGCGGTGAAGTGCAGGCCGCAGATGCCCGCCACCATCAGACCGGCCCCGGCGAGCTTCACCCCGACGGACGCCGCCCGCAGGGTGGTGGCGAGAGCGAGGCTGCCGAGACCCGCGCCCGCCGCGAGCGCGGCCAGGACGAGGCCGGGATCCCAGACGATGCGGCCGGCCACCTCGAAGGCCGCCATGCCGGTGAAGTGCATGGCGCCGACGCCGAGGCCGATCTGCGCGCCGCCGAGCCAGGCCGCCCCGGGCAGGCCCGGGCGCAGGGCGATCCAGAAGCCCGCACCCGCCATGCCGATCCCGATCAGCAGTGACAAACCGGTCAGGCCGAGGTCGTAGGCGGAGGGGATGCCGGGGGAGAAGGCCAGCATGGCGATGAAATGCGTCGCCCAGATCCCGGTCCCGCCCGCCAAGGCGGCGGTGGCGAGCCACAGCCGGCGCTCCCGGCCGGCATTGACGCGGGCATGGTCGAGGAGCGCCAGGCTGGTCGCTGCGGCAAGGTTGCATACAACCGCCGCGAGCAAAACCAACTTAAGGTCGTGATTTCCAGTAATACAATCGTAGAGGGCGGTCACGATCGGCGTCCCATGCTCGGGCTCTCTGTGGTCGAACACATGCACCGAGGGTGATGAACATCCATGTCGTCTCTTGTCCGTCCCGGTCGTTTCCGTGCCGCGTAGTGAATTTGTTCCTAATCGGCCCGGCCGCGGATCCCGGCTCCGCCTCGGCAAGTTTCCGGTCCAGGCCCTCTCGGCGCGGGCCTTGGCAGGCCGGAGCCGTCGCCCGATATCGGTCTTCGAGAAGGAACGGACGTGAGCGCGATGCAGAACGAGGAGCCCGGCGCCCCGGCGCGGCCGATGCTGGACGAGGACACGATCGCCTTCGCGGGCCGGGTCTTCCAGTATGCCCGCCTCGGCCACCACGCGGAGCTGGGCGAGTTGCTGGGCATAGGCCTGCCGCCGAACCTGCGCAACGACAAGGGCGACACGCTGCTGATGCTCGCGGCCTATCACGGCCACGTCGAGACGGTGGCCGTGCTGATGGCGCACAAGGCCGATCCGGAAATCGCCAACGACCGCGGCCAGACGCCGCTCGCCGCGGCGGCGTTCAAGGGCGCGATGCCGGTGGTGCTTGCCCTCCTCGACGGCGGGGCCGCCATCGACGGCGCCGGGCCGGACGGGCGCACCGCCCTGATGACGGCAGCGATGTTCAACCGCGTCGAGATGGTGGAGACGCTGCTCGCCCGCGGCGCCGATCCCGGCCGGCAGGACGCGAGCGGCCATACCGCCGAGAGCGCCGCCCGCGCGATGAACGCGCCGGATACCCCGGGTGTGCTGGCTCGGGCGATGGCAGGTTGAGGCTTCCCGGGGATTTGCGAACCGTCTTGGCGTCCCTTCTTCCCATCCACGACCTCATCCTGAGGTCGTGGATGGGACGAGGGTAGGAACGCGGCCGAACGGGCTACTGGATTCCTAAACCGCCGGCGGCGCCTTCACCATCAGCCCGCGCCGGGCCTCGATCGTCTGCCAGGCCATCAGTGCCGGCAGGCCCAGCACCACGTCCGGCACCCGCTTGACCAGCGAGAGGGCGAGCGCGGTGTGGGGATCGATGCCGAACAGGCTGCCGAGGAGCACGAAGCCACCCTCCTGCACACCGAGCCCGCTCGGGACCGGGAAGGCGGCGGACTTGATCGCCTGGCTCAAGGATTCGAGCACCACCGCCTCGGCGAGGGTCACGCCCTCTATGCCGATGCAGCGCAGGGCGATCCAGATCTCCAGGGCGCCGAGGAACCAGGCCGCGAGGTGGAGCAGGAAGCCCTGGCCGAGGGGCAGCCAGCGCCGACGGTCCCAGACCGCGTCGAGGGCGGCCTGCACGCCGCCGCCGGCCGGCGCCGTCCCACCCTCGGCGGCGAAGCGGCGGGCCAGCATCGACACCCGGCGCTCGACGAAGGCGGCGCCGCCATAGCGCTGCACGGCGAAGAAGGCGGCCAGCACGACGCCGCTGAGCGCCAGACCCTTGGCGCACCAGGCGGCGAGCGTCGCGGCCTGCTCGCCCTCGAGTTGCGACAGCAGCACGACGCCGGTCAGCGCGAACAGGGCCTGGGTGACGACCTGGAAGAACATGTCGACCAGGATGCCGGCGGCGCTCGCCGCGCCGGTGACGCCCCAGAAGGTGAGGAGGCGCGCGCCCAGAACCTCGCCGCCGACCGAGGCGACGGGCAGGAGCACGTTGACGCCCTCGCGCACGAAGCGCAGCAACACGAACGGCCCGGCCGCCACGGCGACGAGGCCGGTGAGTGTCCGGGCCCAGGCGAGCCCGCACAGCCCGATGATCGCGACGCGCACCCCGATCACCGCGACGATGCCGAGGAGGCCGACGCGCCCGAAGGCGTCGGCCACCGCGCCGACGTCGTTGGCGGCGACGAGCCAGAGGGCCAGCACCACGCCGATGGCGGCGCCCAGCAGCGGCACCCGCCGCAGCAGGCGGCGGCCGAGGCTCGGGCGCGTCCCGGCCTGGGCGGCGCCGGTTCCCGCCGCCGTCACGGAGCGTCGCCCGTGGACCGGGGCAGCAGGGCGTCCAGCATCGCGGCGGGGTCGAGGGTGGGATCGAGCACCAGGAGGCGGCCCGCACCGAGGGAGCCGGCGGTGGCGAGAGTCAGGCTGCGCTTCGGGCACAGGCCGAGGCAGCCGGTCTCGACCACCCGCACCTTGCGGCCGCGCCGATCCGCCTTGAGGGCGCACTTCAGCCCGCCCCGGACCGCCTTGGCGCCGACCCCCTGCCGCTTGGCGCACTTGGCGCACACCATCACGATCTCGGCGAAGGGGGCGGTCGCCGCCTTGGCCGGCCCGCGTTTCGTCACCTCGGCCTTGCTCACCGCGCCCCGGTCTCCCGCTCCGTCACCGTATCCGGGGCCGTGGTTAACGGCCGGCCGGAGCGGGCGCAACGCGGCATGAACGCGGCGTCGGCTTTCGACCCTGCTCAGCCGTTCGGACGGTCTGCTTACCGGCACAGTCGAGGACGATGAGCTAAGACCGGAGCAGATGGAAAGCTGCCGGTCCGCTCATTGTTGGAGGAGCCCGGAAGACTGCCATCGCCCGAGCGACGATGGTTCGAAGAAGCGGATCAGGCCTTTGCCTTGACCGGAAGCCGAAAGGGCGCGCCAAGCCGGTTGAACGCGTTCATCGCCGCAATGGTGATCGTGAGGTCCACGAGATCCTTGGACGTGAAGGCCGCGCTCGCAGCCGCATAGGCTTCGTCGGAAACGTGCGTCTCGCTGACCAGCGTGACTTCCTCCGCCCATGCGAGCGCGGCGCGGTATTGGTCGGGGAACAGGTGGGGCACCTCGGCCCAGACCGGAACCAGTGCAACCTTCTCGAACGGCATCGTCTTGAGCAGGTCGCGGGTATGCAGGTCGATGCAGTGGGCGCAGCCGTTGATCTGCGACACGCGCAGGAAGACGAGGTGGATCAGTTCGTGGGGTAGGTCGGTGCCCGTGGTGATGTAGTGGTGGATGCCGAAGAGCGCCTTCGCACCCTGCGGCGCCACCTCGTTCCAGACCAGCCGTTTGTTCTCACTCATAACGAATCTCTATGCTCGGAACGTCAGAGGTCGACGTTCGAAGCCATGACGAGTCGATCGGCCGGGATGTGACATGCCCCGCAGCAATTCCGCTCGGCGCGGTCGATGTCACATCTGGGCATGACTGATCGTCTTGTGCCTGAGAGTGGGAAGAGCGAACGATCGGGACAGCGGATATGGTCGGCGGGGGAAGGATGCGCGGCGCGGCGATGGACGAACGGCGAGCCGCCGACTTCGAGGCGGAGCGAGCGCGCCTGTGATCTCTACGGCACCGCCTCGCCCAGCCGCACGCAGCGCGCCGCATGGCCGGCTCCGACCGCCACCCGCGCCGGCAGCCCCTCCCGGCAGGCCGGGACGACGAGGCCGCAGCGGGGCTCGAACGGGCAGCCGGGGGGCGGGTCGGCGAGGTCGGGGGGCGAGCCGGGAATCGTGGCGAGCCGCACGCCCTTCGGGGATTCCGGGGTGATGCGGGAGGCGAGCAGCCCGCGCGTGTAGGGATGCGCCGGCGTGCCGACCACCGCGCCGCTCGCGCCGACCTCGACGAGGTGGCCGCCATACATCACCGCCACCCGGTCGGCGACCTGCACCGCCACGCCGACATCGTGGGTGACGAAGATCACCGCGAGGCCGAGGTCGCGCTGCAATTCGCGCAACAGGAGCAGGATCTGGATCTGCACCGTGGCGTCGAGCGCGGTCGTCGGTTCGTCGGCGAGCAGCACCTTGGGCCGGCAGGCCAGCGCGAGGGCAATCATCGCCCGCTGGCGCATGCCGCCGGACAATTCGTGCGGGTAAGCGTCGAGCCGGCGGGCCGGCGAGGGGATGTGGACGCGCTCGAACAGTTCGAGCGCCCGGGCCCGGCCGGCGGCGCGCGACACGCCCTCGTGGCGCATCACGGCCTCGGCGATCTGGTCGCCGATGCGGTAGACCGGATCGAGGGCGAGGCCCGGATCCTGAAAGATCATCGCGACGGTGCCGCCGCGATAGGCCGAGAGCGCCTTCGGCTTCAACTTCAGCACGTCGTGCCCGTCGACACGCAGGTGCCCGCCGATGCGGGTGCGGGATTCCGGTAGCAGCCGCATCAGCGCCCGCAGGGTCACGGACTTGCCCGAGCCCGATTCGCCGAGCAGCGCCAAGGCCTCGCCGGCACGGATCGAGAAATCGACCCCGCCGACCGCCCGGACCGGCTTTCGGCTGCCGAGGAAATCGACCGTGAGGTCGCGGACCTCGATCAGGGCATCGGTGGTGGCGGTGTCGGGGTTGCGCAGGGGTGCGTTCATCTTGAGCCTCACGCCGCCATCGGGACTTCGGGAGCCTTCGGGTGGCCGGAGCCCGCCGCCGCCATGTGGCAGGCGGCGAGATGCGCCGGCGCGACCGGATCGAGGCCGGGCTCGCGGGTGAGGCAGATTTCGGCCGCGAATTGGCAGCGGGTGTGGAAGCGGCAGCCCGGGGGCGGGTTGATCGGGTTCGGCGGGTCGCCGGTGAGCGGCGCCTCCTCCAGCCGGGCGTCCGGGTCGGTCGAGGGCTGGGATGCCAGCAAAGCCGCGGTGTAGGGGTGGCGCGGCGCCCCGAGGATCGCGTCGGCCGGGCCGATCTCGGCGATCCGGCCGAGATACATCACCATCACCCGGTCGGACATGAAGCGCACGACGTTGAGGTCGTGCGAGATGAAGATGTAGGTCAGGCCGAATTCCTGCTTGAGGTCGGTCAGCAGGTTCAGCACCTGCGCCTCCACCGATTTGTCGAGGGCCGAGACCGCCTCGTCGAGGATGAGGAGCCGCGGCTCGAGGGCCAGCGCCCGGGCGATGTTGACCCGCTGGCGCTGGCCGCCCGACACCTCGTGCGGATAGCGCCCGCCGAAGCGCCGCGGCTCCAGGCCGACCCGGCGCAGGAGATCGTGGGCGCGCGACAGGGCGGCCGCCGCCGAGAGCCCGTGCGCCCGCGGGCCGAACGCCACCGATTCCTCGACCGTGAGCCGCGGGTTCAGCGAGGCGTAAGAGTCCTGGAAGACCATCTGCACCTGGCGGCGATAGGCCTTCAGGTCGAGGGCGCGGGAGCCGAGCAGCTCGCCGTCGAAGACGATGTCGCCCCTGTCCTGCCGGGCGATCTGCATCAGGAGGCGCGCCGTCGTCGACTTGCCGCAGCCGGATTCGCCGACGACGCCGAGGGTCTCGCCCTTCATCACGGTGAAGTCGACGCCGTCGACGGCGCGCACCGCAGGTCCTTTGCCGAACAGGCCGCCCTTGCCGGCAAAATGCTTCACCAGGCCGTCGACGGTCAGCAGCGGCTGCGCGGGACCGCCGCGGTCGCGGGGATCGAGCTCGGTCACTGGCGCACCTCCATGGCCGAGCGCAGGCCGTCCGAGAGCAGGTTGAAGGAGATCGAGGTGAGGAAGATCATCACGCCGGGGAGCGCCGCCACGACCGGGTTGACGTAGATCGCGGTGCGCAGGGTGTTGAGCATCAGGCCCCATTCCGGCTCCGGCGGCTTCACGCCGAGGCCGAGGAAGGAGAGCCCCGAGGCCAGGATCATCGAGACCGAGATCAGGCTGGTGGCGTAGACGAAGACCGGGCCCAGCACGTTGCCGAGCACCTGCACCCGCACCACCGTGAACGGGTGGGCGCCCGAGACCCGGGCCGCCTCGACGTAGTCGCGGTTGCGGATCTGCACCGTGACGCTCTCGGCGACGCGGGTGATCTGCGGCACGAACACGACCGTGAGCGACACGATCGAGTTCAGGATGCCGGCGCCGAGCGCGCCGGAGAGCGCGATGGCGAGGAGCACCGACGGGAAGGCGAAGAACACGTCGACCACGCGCATGATCAGTGTGTTGACCCAGCCGCCGGCATAGCCCGCCAGGATCCCGAGGCCGGAGCCGACGAAGAACGCGATGACGACCGGCAGCACGCCCATGAACAGCGACAGGCGGCCGGCATAGAGGAGGCGGGTGAGCATGTCGCGGCCGAGCTCGTCCGAGCCGAGCCAGTAGGTCGCGTCGCCGACATGGCGCAGGCGCCGGACCATCGAGCCCTTGAACGGGTCCATCGGGGCGATCAGCGGCGCGAAGATCGCCGCGAGCACGATGCACAGGATCACGAAGGCCGCCGCCATCGCGACGGGATCGCGGGCCAGCCGCCGCAGGACGCTGCCCCAGTAGCCGCGGGACGCGACGACCGGGATCTCGGGGGCGGCCACCGCCGCGACGGGGTCGCCGGTGGCGAGGGAGGTCTGGATCGTCATGGGATCACGCCCTCTCGATGCGGGGGTCGAGGGCGGTCTGCACCACGTCGACCAGGAGGTTGAGGGTGACGAAGAACATCGCCAGCACCAGGATCGTGCCCTGGAGCAGCGGCAGGTCGCGCTGGAAGATCGCGGCGTTGAGGAGGAAGCCGGTGCCGGGCCACGCGAACACGGTTTCGATCAGGATCGAGCCGCCGAGCAGGTAGCCGAGCTGCAACCCCATGATGGCGATGGCGGTGGGGGCCGCGTTCTTCACCACGTGGCGGAAGACACCGAATTCCGACAGGCCCTTGGCGCGGAGCGCCTGGACGAAGTCCTGGTGCAGGATGTCGCCGACGAGGGCCCGGACGGTGCGGGAGATCACCCCCATCGGGATCACCGACATGGTGATGGCCGGCAAGAGGATGTAGCGCAGGTGCTCGAGGTCGGGGAACCAGTTGCCCGAGCCTTGCGGCCCCGCCCCGGTCGGCGGCAGCCAGCCGAGGGTGGCCGAGAACACGATCACCATCACGATACCGAGCCAGTAATGCGGCACGCTGACCCCGAACACCGCGATGGCCGAGGCCACCCGGTCGAGCCAGGAGTCGCGAGCATAACCGGCGACGAAGCCGAAGAAGGTGCCGAAGGTGAAGCCGATCAGCGTCGCGACGGAGGCGAGGATCAGGCTGTTGCCGACGGCGCGGCCGACCTCGGCCAGGACCGGGCGGCCGGTGGCGATCGAGGTGCCGAGGTCGCCGTGCAGCACCTTCCAGAGCCACAGGCCGTATTGCACCGGCAGCGGCTTGTCGAAGCCGTAGGCGGCGCGCATCTGCGCCTGCATCTCGGCGGTGGCGTCGACCGGCAGGATCGCGCTCAGGGGATCGCCGGGGGCGAGGTGGACGAGGAGGAAGCACACCAGGCTGACGCCCAGGGCGACCGGGGCGGCGTAGCCGATGCGCTTGAGGATGAAGAGGATCATGAGGCGGCGCCGGTTTCTTCGGGGTCATGGTCCGCCCGGCCAGGGCCGGGCGGGATCGCGATGTCGCCAGGGTTCCTCACCTGCTCCGTGCCGCTTGCCCTGCTCACAACCTCATCCTGAGGTGCTGCGCAGCAGCCTCGAAGGAGGCCTCCAGAGGTCGGCGCGGTCCCTGGAGCCTCCTTCGAGGTCAGTCGATCTTCGATCGGCTGACACCTCAGGATGAGGTCGCGGGTAGGATGGGAAGCCCTGTCGAAGCACTGGCTTTGTTCAAGCCAATGCAAATTTCTCGACGTCTACTTCGCCATCGTGATCGGCGAGAAGTCCTGGAACCAGCTCTGGGCCTGGACGAAGCCCTGGACCTTCTTGCTCATCGCCCGCGGGTTGACGTCGTGGGTGACCATCAGGAACAGGGCGTCATCGACGAACTTCTCGTGGATCTTCTGCAGGACGGCGACCTGGTCCTTCGGCTCGAAGGTCGTGCGGACCTCGTCGAACAGCTTGTCCATCGCCGGATCGCAATAGTAGCCCCAGTTTGTGCCGTTCGGCGGGGCCAGGTTGCACTGGGCGTGGCGGATGAAGGCGGTGAACGGGTCCTGGATCAGGTAGGAGTAGTTCATCGCGGTGCCGCCGCGGGCGCTGTCGGACTTCGAGCCGGCGCGCCAGATGTTGATCAGCGTGTTCCACTCCACGACCTCGTAGTCGACCTTGATGCCGACCTCAGCGAGGTTCTGCTGGATGAACTCGTTCATCGGCAGCGGCTGCATCTGGCCCGAGCCCGAGGCCGAGATCAGCACCTTGGTGGTGAGCGGCTTGTTCGGGCCGTAGCCGGCCTCCTTCAGGAGCTTCTTGGCCGCCTCCGGATCGTACCCGACCTTGAAGGTGGGCTTGCCGAACCAGGGATGACCGGGGGTGAGGAAACCCTCCGCCGGGGTGGCGAGGCCGCCCAAGAACTCCTTCAGGCCCTCGCGGTCGACCGCGAGGTTCGCGGCCTTGCGCACCCGCACGTCGTTCCACGGCGAGCCCTCAGCCCGCGACAGGTGCCAGGTCCAGTTATGCGGGTAGAGGTTGGTGACGAGATTGAAGCCCGCCGACTTGAGCGAGGCGACCGCGTCCGGCGCCGGCGCCTCGATCCAGTCGACCTGGCCCGAGCGAAGAGCGGCCACCCGGGCATTGGCCTCGGGCAGCGGCACCAGCACCATACGATCGAGCTTCGGCACCCGCGCCTTGTCCCAGTACGCCTTGTTCGGCACCAGCTCCAGGCGCTCGCGCGGCACGAAGCCGGTCACCTTCCACGGTCCGGTGCCGGAGGGGGACTTCGCCACCGCGTCCCAGCTCTTGCCCTGCTTCTCCCAGTTGGCGGGAGACGACATCAGGATCCAGGCGAGCTGGTAGGGGAAGGTGGCGTCCGGGGTCTTGGTGGCGATCTCCAGCGTCATCGGGTCGACCGCCCGGTACGAGGCGACAGCCGGGATGCGGGTGCGGCCCTGCGCCGACTGGCGCGGGTCGTATTGCGGGCTGTCCGACTTCAGCAGCTTGTCGAGGTTCCACACCACCGCATTGGCGTCGAAGGCGGAGCCGTCGTGGAAGGTGACGCCGGGCCGGAGCGTGAAGATCCAGCGGGTCTTGTCGGCCGGGTCGACCTTCCAGGAGGTGGCGAGGCCGGGGGTCAGGTCGGAGGCCGTGTCGGCCCGGCTGAGGTCCCAGTTGATGAGCGCGTCGTACACCGTGTAGCCGGTGAAGCGCATGCCCTCGCCGCCATTGTCGGCCTGGCCCGTGGTGAGCGGGATGTCGGAGGCGGTCATGCCGATGCGCAGCACGCCCTGGGCGCTCGCAGGCCCCACCAGCGCGAGGGCGAGGGCGAGACCGGACAGGGTCCGCCCGAGCGGGCGCAGGGGCAGGCGGGTGGGCAGCGGCATCGTGAAACATCCCCGTCGGTGATTGACGGGGATGGGGCTGCAAGAGGCCTGCCAACTCGTTCGCTCCCGGGCGCCCGGATTCCAGGCAGCGACAATGCCTAAATTCCGGGCTGCTTCATTCGAAGGCGAACGATCCAGCCCAAATTGCCCTCATGTGAGGCAGGCTTCGGCCTGCGCGGCACCGAGCTGCCGGTCGGCGACGAGATGGGCGAGACCATGATGCCTCGTGCGTCAGTGGTGCCGGCGCCGGACGATCCATGGTCGGGTCAGCGCCGGTCAACGCCGAGCCGGTCCCGGTCCATCGTCACCGGCGGTCGGGTCGCCTGCGGCATCAGCAGCCGGTCGCGGCTCAGGCCCTTGTGGACGTGGACCATCAGGGCGATGCCGAAGAGCGGCGTGAGGAGGTTGAGGACAGGGATCAGCATCAGCCCGGCGAGCAGCGCGCCAGCGAGCATCACGATCCCGGTATGGTAGCGCCGCATGGCGCCGGCCTCCTGGAGCGGCCGGAACCGGGCGGCGGCAAGCTCGAAATACTCGCGGCCGAGCAGGTAGGTGTTGGCGAGGAAGAACGCCGCGACGTTGATGCCCGGCACGAGCAGCAGCGCGAGCGCCGCGAGGTTGACGGCGAGCGCGAGGCCCGCGAACCGGACGGTGTAGAGCATGGCCTGGCTGAAGGGCATCGCCTGGCCCGGCACCTCGTCCGGGAAGTCGGTGCGCTCCACGATCGCGGCGGCGTCGTCCAGGAAGTAGCCCGCCACCAGGATCGAGACCGGCGGCAGGATGTAGGCGAGCCCGACGAACAGACCGGCCCCGGCGAGGAACGACGCCACGGCGTTGACCATCGCGTAGTCGGTCGAGATCGGGTGGGCGGCGATCAGCGCCGCGATGCCCTTGGTGAGCAGGAACCAGATCAGGGCGAGGAGCCCGACCGTGAGGCCGAGCGACTTCCACAGGATCGCGCGGAGCGGGCGGGAGAAGACCTGCCGCAGGGCCGCGAAGGCGGCGTTGATGAGCATCGGGACCTCGGAGGTGGACGCAAAGCTCACTTGATGCCGAACGGCCTCGCCGTCCAGGGGCGAACCGCGTCACGCTTCGCGGGTTGAGGCAGCAGCAAACGTCATGTGTGCGGAATGGAGGTTCGACCGATGGACATCGCCGTCGACAAGGTCAGTGAGTTCATCCTGCGGGCCCGGGCCCTCGACGTGAAGGAGGGCTTGAGCGATCCCGATTCCGGCTCGAACCCGATCGACGACGGTGCCCGCGACGTGCTGGTCGACGGCACCGACGACGCGACCGAGGAGGAGTTGCGCGAGATGATCGCCGGTCTCAACGACGACGAGCGGGCCGAGCTGGTGGCGATCCTGTTCGTCGGCCGCGGCGACATGGAGCCGGAGGAGTTTCCCGACGCGGTCCGCCTCGCCCGCGAGCGCGAGGCCGCCGGCACCCGGACGGCCGATTACCTGCTGGGGATCCCGAACGTGGGCGATCTGCTCGACGAGGGGCTGGCGGCGTTGGGATTGAACTCGGAGGTCTGAGGTCGTTCCGTCGGCATTCGACCTGCGCTGGCGGACCTGACACCCACGATGTCATCCCGGGGCTCGCCGAAGGCGAGAACCCGGGATCCATAACCGCTGAGGCCGGAGAAAGAGGCGGATCGCGTTCCGCTTTATTTCGAACCGTCGGCGGTTATGGATCCCGGGTTCCGCTGCGCGGCCCCGGGATGACATCCAGGGTGGCAGGACTGTCGGAGGGTCGTGAAGCCCGCCGACCAAATCCCATCTCCCCGCTACTCCGCGGCCATCGCCTGGTGCACCACCGGCACCGCCGGCGCGCCCTCCCAGCGGGAATTCGCCGGGATCGTCTCGCCCTTCATCACGATGGTGAGCGGGCGCAACTGGGCATAATCCCCGACCTTGGTGTCGTAGAGCACCGTCGCGAAGGCGCCGACGCTGACGCCGCGGCCGACCTCGACCCGGCCGACCTTCATCACCCGGTCCTCGTAGAGATGGGTCTGGAGCGCCGACATCCGGTTGACCGAGGCGAAGTCGCCGATCGAGACGCAGTCGAACTCGGTGATGTCGGTGGCGAGCATGCACACGCCCTCGCCGGTGCGGGTGCCGAACAGGCGCAGGACCCAGGGCAGGAACGGCGTGCCCATCAGGTGCTCGAGCAGCACCTTGCCGGCCAGCCCCCAGTACATCACCGCGACGGCTTCCGTCCGCATCGCCCACCACGACCACATCGGGTGCATGCCGGGCTCGTAGCGGCCCATCAACAGCCACTTCACGGCGATGACCACCAGCGTCTGCAGCACCGCGATCACTACGCTGGTGGCGACGAAGCTGACGGCGAGGCCGGCCCAATCGCTGGCCAGGATCGCCGGGTAGAACACGAAATCGATCGCCAGGATGGCGAAGGTGATGAACAGCATCGGCGAGAACGACGAGGTGAACGCCTCGAAGATGCCGCGCCGCAGCCGCGGCCAGAGTCCGGGCTCGAAGGTCTGGGCCTGGCCGAGATCGACCTTCTGGCGGACCGGCAGCTTGATCGGCGGCGAGCCGAACCAGGTCTCGCCCGGCGCCATGCGGTCGTTGGCCGGCGGCTTCGACTTGATGCCGATCAGCACGTCGTCCGGGATAATCGCGCCCGGCGGCACCACCGCGTCGTTGCCGACGAAGACCCGGGCGCCGGTGCGCACCGGCGCCAGCTCCATCACGCCGCGGCGCACCTCCTCCTCGCCGTAGACGACCTCGTCGGCGATGAAGTTGCGCGGGCCGACCTCGGCGAGGTCGTAGCGGCCAGCGAGGTTCGTCGAGATCTCGGCGCCCTGGCCCATCCCGGCGCCCATCAGCCGGTACCAGGCCCGCATGTAGACCGTGGCGAAGAGCGAGGAGAGGGTCTCGAGGGTCACCTCGGCGGCGAGCGCCACCGCCCATTTGCGCAGGTAGGTGCCGCTGTGGATCGAGTAGCTGCCCTCGCGCAGGCGCGGCAGCACCGCCCAGCGGATGCCGGCGATGAGCCCGACCGTGCCGGCGGTCATCAGCATCGCGGTCGGCCAGGTCAGGAGCGGCAGGTAGACGTGGTAATCGACGTCGGTCAGCGTCGCCAGCGTGTCGCTGATCTGGTCGAAGATGTAGAAGGCCGGGAAGATCGGCAGCAGGCCGACCGCGGGAATCGCGGCGAGGAGCAGCGCGTAGATCACGAAGAACACGGCGCGACGCCGGGGCGAGGCCTCCGGCACCGGATGCAGGTGCGAGACGTCGACCATCCCGACCTTGCGGCCGGGCGAGCCATCCCAGGCCTCGGCGCGGCCGACCAGGGTGCCGGACGGCACGGTGGTCAGGTCGGCGAGTTCGGCGTGGTCCTCGATCCGGGTGTCGTAGCCGACGACGCAGGAGGTGCCGATGGCGACGTCGTCGCCGATCGAGACCCGGCCGATGACCAGCTCGTTGCCGACCACCTCGGCATTGGCGAGCGTCAGCCGGCCGCCGAGGGACGCGCCGCGCCCGATGCTGACGAGGTCCGGCGCGCCGATCTCGATGTCGGAGATGAGCGCGTCCTCGCCGACCTTGGCGCCGAGCAGCCGCAGGTAGATACGGATCATCGGCGAGCCCTGGAGCCACTTGACGTGGACCAGCGGCGTCAGGCGCTGGGTCAGCCACCAGCGGAAATAGTAGGTGCCCCAGAGGGGATAGCGGCCCGGCCTGGTGCGTCCGAGCACCAGCCACTTCACCGCGATGGCGACGAGCGCCGTGACGGCGTTGAGCCCGATATAGACCAGCAGCAGCACCGCCATCTCGGCAAAGAAGCCGAGCCCGCCGCCGGTGATGAGCAGGTAGGTGACGAAGATGCCGAGCCACTGCGCGGTGGCGAGCGCGATCACGAAGGGCAGCACCGCCGCTTGCGCGAGGCCGCACAGGAAGCGCCGGAGCAGCGGCGGCGGCGCGAAGGACAGGTCGTGGGTGACGGCAGCCGCCCCCGCCCCGCCGGTGCGCGCGATCAGGGTCTCGGCCATCGCCCTCAAGGTGCGGCCGTTATAGACGTCCTGGAGCGTGATGGCGGCCAGAGCCGGCACCTCGCGCACCGCCGAGACGAAGCGGGCGGCCAGCAGCGAGTGGCCGCCGAGATCGCCGAAGAAGTCGGCCTCGAACGGAATCGGCTGGTTGCCGAACACCTTGTGGGCCGCCGCCAGCAGGGCGGCCTCGGTCTCGTCGCGGGGCTCCTCCTGCTCGCCCGAGGGCTCGACCACCGCGAGGGCTACGGCGCGCAGGGCCTTGCGGTCGACCTTGCCTGAGGCGGCGAGGACGGGGAGGCTCTCCACCACCTCGAAATGTGCCGGGATCATGTAGGGCGGCATCGTCTCGGCGAGCGCCGCGCGCAGCCGGCCGCGATCGAACTCGGCGCCGCGCGCGTCTTCTTTATGGGAAGCGCTGCCGCGCTCCGGCACCACGAAGGCGACGAGCCGGTCGACGCCGTCGTCCTGGCGCAGCACCACCGCGGCGGAGGCGATGCCGGCTTGCGACCGGATCCGGGCCTCGATCTCGCCGAGCTCGACCCGGAAGCCGCGGACCTTCACCTGGTCGTCGATGCGGCCGTGGAAGACGATGTGGCCGGCGTGATCGAGCGAGACCGCGTCGCCAGAGCGATAGAGCACCGGGTCCGATCCGTCGCCGCCATAAGGGTTGGCGATGAACTTTTCCGCCGTCAGCTCCGGCCGGGCGAGATAGCCCTTGGCAACGCCCGGGCCGCCGATCAGCAATTCGCCCTGCACGCCGGGCCCGACGAGGTTTAAGCCCTCGTCGGCGATGTAGGCGGTGTAGTTGGCGATCGGTCCGCCGATGGTGACGGGGTCGCCCGGCTTCATCTCGGCGGCGGTCGCCACGACCGTCGCCTCGGTCGGCCCGTAGGTGTTGAACAGCTTTCGCGACGGGGTCGCCCAGCGGGCGATCAGCGGCTCGGGCAGGGCCTCGCCGCCGAGCAGGATCAGCCGCAGGCGCGGCACGTCCTTGGTCATCAGCCCGAGGAGGGTGGGCACCGTGTCGAGGACGGTGATGCCGGCCTCGATCAGGATGTCGGGCAGGGCCTCGGCGTCGCCCATCTGGGCCGGGCTCGCCACGAACAGGGTCGCGCCCGCCAGGTACGGAACCCAGATCTCCTCCATCGAGAGATCGAAGGCGACCGAAGCGCCCTGGAACACCACGTCGTCGCCGGTCACGCCGTAGAGGTCGTTGGCCGAGCGCAGGAAGTGGCAGATGTTGCGGTGGCTGATGACGATGCCCTTCGGCACGCCGGTCGAGCCGGAGGTGTAGATCAGGTAGGCGGGGTGCTCGGGCGTCAGGCCGGCGGCGCGCAGATCCGGCGCCGGGCCGCTCGCTTGGGCCGCGATCTCGTCCGGGGTGAGGGCGGGGCAAGCCTCGGTCGGCGCCTTGTCCTTGAGCGCTGCCGAGGTCACCAGCGCCTTGGCGTCGGCATCCTTCAGGCAGACCGCGACGCGGTCGGAGGGAGCCTCGGCGTCGAAGGGCAGCCAGGCGGCGCCGGCCTTGGTGATGCCGATCTGCGTCACCAGGAGGTCGGGCGAGCGCGCCATCCACAGGCCGACCACGTCGCCGGGCCCGATGCCCCGCGCCGCGAGGCCCGACGCGATCGCGTCGGAGCGCCGGTCGACCTCGGCATAGGACAGGCGGGTCCGCGAAGCCGCGTCACCGCCGCTCGCCGCGTCGATCAGCGCCGTGTGCTCGGGCCGGGCGCGGGCGGTGTCGCGAAAAACCTCGGCCAGCACCTCGTCGCGGACCAGGTCCGGCCGGACGGGGCCGCGCAACACCGCCGCGCCTGCGGGCGGGACGGTCGGCGGGCGCGTCCCGGGGCTCGGCATGCGGACGGTCCCGGCGGTGTGGTTCATCAAGCGACTCCGCTGGCCCGGGCGGGCCGTTGACCTTGAGGCACCGGCCCAGAGGCGGGCTCTCGTGCAGCGTTCGTCCCGATCTTGGGCAGGCGGGAGGTGGACGAGAACCGGGGCCGGTTCAAGGCACGGTCGGGCACAAAACGCGGCGCCCTCCAGCTTGGGCCCGGGCGCCGTCCGGGCTTCGGGACGGGCCGCTCAGACCCAGCGCCGTGCGCCGCCCTCGAAGACCAGGATCCGGCCCTGGAGGATCTCGAGATGGGGCGCCTCCTCGCTGTTCGCCGCGCCCAGCGTCACCATGACGGCGCGGGCGACGCCGCCATGCGCCACGATGACGGCCGGCCGGTCGAGGGCGTCGAGGAGCGGGCGCACCCGCTCGGCCACCATGGCGTAGCTCTCCGCGCCCTCGCCCGGCGGGCAGAAGCCCCAGCGGTCGCGGTCCCGCGCCTGGGACCGGGCGGGATCGCTGCGCCGGACCTCCTTCCAGGTCAGGCCCTCCCAGGCGCCGAAGCCGATCTCGCGCAGGCGCGGGTCGATCGTGTAGCCCGCCGGATCGAGGCCGAGCGCCGCGCGCAGGCCTTCCATCGTGTGGCGGGTGCGCTCCATCGGGCTGGCGATGAAGGGCAGGGTGCCGACGTCGCCGCCGAGCAGGCGCGCCAGGCGCTCGCCGGCCTCCGCCGCCTGGGCGCGGCCCTTGGCGTTGAGGGGCGTGTCGCGCTGGCCCTGCAGGCGGCCTTCGGCGTTCCAGTCGGTCTCGCCGTGGCGCACGAAGTAGAGCGGGGCACGGCTCACCGGCCACACCTCGCGGAACGGCTTCGATTCTCGGAACGGCCCCGGTTGCCCGCCGTTATTTCTTCCACGATCCGTCGCACGCTGCTGTCCCCGCCGGAGCCCCCACCTCCCGATGTCGAAGAAGCCCCCGAAAGACAAGCCGGTTTCGCTCCCGGGCCATCCGCGCCCGTCCTCCGCCGCCTGGGCGAACGCCGCCGGATCGCTGGCGGCGGCGAACCCCGCCTTCCTCGCCGAGCACGGCGCGACCGTGCCGGTGCCGCCGCCGGGAGTGGTGCAGTGCCGGCCCGAGGCGCCGTGCCGGCTCGTCGAGATCGACCCGGACGCGCCGGGCTCCTCCGACGGCAAGGCGGCGGCCGAGGCCGAGCTCGCGGAGGTGCGCGCCCGCATCCAGGCCTTGCAGGAGCGGCTCTACGCCGAGCGCAAGCGCAGCCTGCTGGTGGTGCTCCAGGCCATCGACACCGGCGGCAAGGACGGCACGATCCGCCACGTCTTCGAGGGCGTGAACCCGCAAGGCTGCCGGGTCTCGTCGTTCAAGACGCCGAGCCCCGAGGAGCTCGACCACGACTTCCTGTGGCGCTACCACCGCGAAGCGCCGGCCCGCGGCATGATCGGGGTGTTCAACCGCAGCCATTACGAGGACGTGCTGATCGTCCGCGTCAAGCAGCTGGTGCCCGAGGCGGTCTGGCGCCCGCGCTACGACCTGATCAACGATTTCGAGCGCCTGCTCACCCTCTCGGGCACGACCGTGCTCAAGATCTTCCTGCACATCTCGAAGGCCGAGCAGAAGGAGCGGCTGGAGAGCCGGCTCGCCGACCCGACCAAGAACTGGAAGTTCGACCCCGCCGACCTCGTCGAGCGGCAGGCCTGGGATTCCTACCAGGCGGCGTTCCAGGACGCGCTGACCCTGTGCGGCACGCGGCTGGCGCCGTGGCACGTGGTGCCGGCGAACCGCAAGTGGTTCCGCAACCTCGCGGTGGCGCGGCTGATCGCCGACACGCTGGAGGCGATGGACCCGCGTTACCCGGAGCCGAAGGCGGATCTGACGGGGGTCACGGTGCCGGAGTGAGGCAGCAGCCGGCTCTGGATCTGCTCGACCGAAGTCAAACCCACCGGGTCATTCCGGGGCCGCGAAGCGGAGCCCGGAATCCAGAACCTCAGTTCGCTCAGAATAGGACAGGCAAGGTCCCGCTTCATCCTGAACCATCAGCGGTTCTGGGCGTGCCTGCGGCACCCCGGGCTCCGCTTCGCGGCCCCGGGATGACGCGGAGGGTGGGAGACGCGTGGTGGGATGACGGATCCTGCGGCCCTCAGGCCGCCTCGTCCCGCTTGCCCAGCCGCTTGTCGAGATAGGTGTCCACCGTCTGGGTCAGCTCGTCGACCTTGCCGTCGAAGAAGTGGTTGGCACCCTCGACGATCTGGTGCTCGATGATGACGCCCTTCTGGGTCTTCACCTTCTCGATCACCGGCATCACCTCGCGGGCCGGCGCGACCCGGTCCTCGGAGCCGTGCACGAACAGGCCCGAGGACGGGCAGGGGGCGAGGAAGCTGAAATCGAATCGGTTGGCCATCGCAGCGATGGAGATGAAGCCCTCGATCTCCGGGCGGCGCATCAGCAGCTGCATGCCGATCCAGGAGCCGAACGACACGCCGGCGATCCAGCAGGCCCGGGCCTCGGGATTTACTGCCTGCACCCAGTCGAGGGCGGCGGCGGCGTCCGACAGCTCGCCGACGCCGTGATCGAACGCGCCCTGGCTGCGCCCGACGCCGCGGAAGTTGAAGCGCAGGGCCGCGAAGCCGCGATTCGCGAACGTGTAGAACAGGTTGTAGACGATCTGGTTGTTCATCGTGCCGCCGAATTGCGGGTGCGGGTGCAGCACGATGGCAATCGGGGCGCCCTTCTGCTTCGGCGCCTGGTAGCGCCCCTCCAGCCGACCGGCGGGACCGGCGAAGATGACCTCGGGCATGAACGACCTCTTCTCGAGCTTCAAGGGTGCGTGAGCGCCGCGCTTAAACCGGACCGGGAGCCCGGGCCCGCAGCTTGACTCGGGGTCCGTCTCCCATAAAAGCACCCTTAGAACGGTTCTAAATGATTAGAACCGTTCTAAACAACCGGGTGCTGCAGTCCCACGCCGCGCGTGGTTGAGAACGCACCATCTGATTACGTGTGTCCGGGGCGGGCCTTAGCACGGCCCCCCGGGGGAAAGGCAAAGGAATTCAGCGCATGGAGCGCGCGCGGGCCTATCTCGACCATAACGCGACCTCGGCCGTACGGCCCGAGGTGGCGGAGGCGGTCGCGCGCGCGCTCGTCGAGCTGCCCGGCAATCCCTCCTCGGTCCATCGCGAGGGGCGGGCCGCCCGGTCCGCTGTCGAAGCGGCGCGGGCCCGGGTCGCGGCCCTCGTGGGCGCCGCGCCGTCGCAGGTCGTGTTCACCAGCGGCGGCACCGAGGCGGCGAACGCGGTCCTGTCGGGCGCCCTGCGGCGGCGCGGCCTGCCGGCGCCGACCCGGCTGCTCATCGGCGCGACCGAGCATCCGTGCTGCCTGCAGGGTCACCGCTTCGCCCCTGACGCCACGGAGATCCTGCCGGTCGATGCCGACGGCGTCGTGCACCTCGACGTGCTGGAATCGCGGCTGGCGGCTCTGGCGGCCGAGGACGTCACAGCCCTGGTGTCGGTCCAGGCCGCCAACAACGAGACCGGATCGGTCCAGCCCCTGGCGAGGATTGCGGCGCTCGCATGCCAGCACGGCGCCCTGCTCCACAGCGACGCGGTCCAGGCCGCTGGACGGATATCGGTTGCGCGCAATATATTCAGCGCCGACGCCTTGATCTTGTCGGGTCACAAGCTCGGCGCCCCGAAGGGCGTGGGCGCGATCGTGCTCGGGGAGGGGGCGACCCTGGACGCCGCCTTCCTGCGCGGCGGCGGGCAGGAGGCGCGCCTGCGGGCCGGGACCGAGAACGTGCCGGGCATCGTCGGGTTCGGCGTCGCGGCGGAACTGGCGCTCGCGGCCATGCTGGCCGAGGCCGTCCGCCTCGCCGGCTTGCGCGACGCGATCGAGGCGGGCGTGCGGGCCCGCGCGCCGGACGCGGTTTTGTTCGGGGAAGGCGCCGAGCGCCTGCCCAACACGTCGTGCTTCGCCGTGCCGGGGCTCAAGGCCGAGACGGCCCTGATCGCCCTGGACCTCGACGGCGTGGCGGTCTCGTCCGGGGCGGCCTGCGCCTCGGGCAAGGTGTCGCGCTCCGGCGTGCTCGCGGCGATGGGTGTGGATCCCACCCTGTCCGCGGGGGCGCTGCGCGTGAGTTTGGGGTGGAACAGCCGGGACAAGGACGGGGAAAGCTTCCTCGCGGCCTTCGATCGGCTGGTTTCATCCCTATATAAGCGCCGGGAACGGGCCGCGTGAGCGCGCAGCCCCTTCCGGCCGTGTCATCACCTCGCGGCCCTTGAAGCCGTCAGCGGTAGGAGACGGGTATGCCTGCAGTGCAGGAGACGGTCGATCGCGTCCGTGCCATCGACGTCGATCAGTACAAGTACGGGTTCGAGACCACGATCGAGATGGAGAAGTCCGAGAAGGGCCTCTCCGAGGACGTGATCCGCTTCATCTCGGCCAAGAAGGACGAGCCGGAGTGGATGCTCGAATGGCGCCTCGACGCCTATCGCCGCTGGCTCACCATGCAGGAGCCGAACTGGGCGCGGGTCGAGTACGACAAGATCAACTATGACGAGCTGTACTATTACGCCGCGCCGAAGCGCAAGGCGGCGCAGTCGCTCGACGAGATCGACCCTGAGATCCTGAAGACCTACGAGAAGCTCGGCATCCCCTTACGCGAGGTCGAGGTGCTGGAGGGCATCGCCCCCGAGCGCCGCGTCGCGGTCGATGCAGTGTTCGATTCGGTCTCGGTCGCCACCACCTTCAAGGCCGAGCTCGCCAAGGCCGGCGTGATCTTCATGCCGATCTCGGAGGCCCTGCGCGAGCACCCCGAACTGGTGCGGAAGTACCTCGGCTCGGTCGTGCCCGTGACCGACAACTACTTCGCGACGCTGAACTCGGCGGTGTTCTCGGACGGCTCGTTCGTCTACATCCCGCCGGGCGTGCGCTGCCCGATGGAGCTGTCGACCTATTTCCGCATCAACGAGCGTGACACCGGCCAGTTCGAGCGCACGCTGATCATCGCCGACAAGGGCTCATACGTCTCGTATCTCGAGGGCTGCACCGCCCCGCGGCGCGACGACAACCAGCTCCACGCCGCGGTGGTCGAGCTCGTCGCTCTCGACGACGCCGAGATCAAGTACTCGACGGTGCAGAACTGGTACCCGGGCGACGCGGAAGGCCGCGGCGGCATCTACAACTTCGTGACCAAGCGCGGCGATTGCCGCGGCGCGAACTCGAAGATCTCGTGGACGCAGGTCGAGACCGGCTCGGCGATCACCTGGAAGTACCCGTCCTGCATCCTGCGCGGCGACAACTCGCGGGGTGAGTTCTATTCGATCGCGGTGTCGAACGGCATGCAGCAGGTCGATTCCGGCACCAAGATGATCCATCTCGGCAAGAACACGACGAGCCGGATCATCTCGAAGGGCATCTCGGCAGGCCGGTCGCAGAACACCTACCGGGGTCTGGTTTCGGCCCACAAGAAGGCCAAGGGCGCGCGCAACTTCACCAACTGCGACTCGCTGCTGATCGGCGACCAGTGCGGGGCGCACACCGTTCCCTACATCGAGTCGAAGAACGCCTCCGCGGTGTTCGAGCACGAGGCCACGACTTCGAAAATCTCCGAGGACCAGAAGTTCTACTGCCAGCAGCGCGGCCTCTCGGAGGAGGAGGCGACCGCGCTGATCGTCAACGGCTTCGTCCGCGACGTGCTGCAGCAGCTGCCGATGGAGTTCGCCGTCGAGGCCCAGAAGCTGATCTCGATCAGCCTGGAAGGCTCGGTGGGCTGACGCCTCTGAACGACATTGTCGACGACGGCATGCTGAGCGCAGCGCACCGGCACAGCGCCCGGCATGCCGACGAGGTCAAAAGCAGCGTGCGGTGCGGATGCTTCTACTGCCTTGAAGTCTTCGCACCGAACGAGATCACGAATTGGATCGCCGGCGAAGATACGGCCCTCTGTCCCCGTTGCGGCATTGATGCGGTCATCGGCGACCTGTCGGGCTTTCCGGCCGGAAATCTGAGCTTCCTGCGGGCGATGCACCGGCACTGGTTTTAAGGGAATTTGACGAAAATGCTCGAGATCAAGAACCTGGTCGTCAACATCGAGGACAAGCGCATCCTCAACGGCCTCAGCCTGACCGTCAACGACGGCGAGGTCGCCGCCATCATGGGCCCGAACGGCTCCGGCAAGTCGACCCTGTCCTACGTCATCGCCGGCAAGGAGGACTACGAGGTCCTCGACGGCGAGATCCTGCTCGACGGCGAGAACATCCTGGAGATGGAGGCGGATGCCCGCGCCGCCGCCGGCATCTTCCTGGCCTTCCAGTACCCGCTGGAGATCCCGGGCGTCGGCACCATGACCTTCCTCAAGGCGGCGATGAACGCCCAGCGCAAGACCCGCGGCGAGGAGGAGCTGACCACCCCCGACTTCATGCGCCAGGTCTTCGCGGCCGCCGACAAGCTCGAGATCAACCGCGAGATGCTCAAGCGCGCCCTCAATGTCGGGTTCTCCGGCGGTGAGAAGAAGCGCATGGAGATCCTGCAGATGGCGCTGCTGTCGCCGCGCTTCTGCGTCCTCGACGAGACCGATTCCGGCCTCGACATCGATGCCCTGCGCATCGTCTCGGAGGGCGTGAACGCGCTCCGCGCCCAGAACCGCAGCTTCCTGGTCATCACCCACTACCAGCGCCTGCTCAACCACATCGTGCCCGACACCGTGCACGTGATGGCGCAGGGCCGGGTGGTGAAGTCCGGCGGCAAGGAGCTCGCCCTCGAGCTCGAAGCCTCGGGCTACGCCGAGTACCGGGCGAGCGAGGCCGCGTGACCATGGCCGACGTCACCACGCTCCGCACCGCCGCCGAGACCGGGCTCTCGAAGCTGTTCGAGGTCCAGCGGCTCAAGCTTCCGGGCGCCGCGATCGCCCGCGAGGAAGCCTTCCGCTACTTCGAGGCGGCGGGCCTGCCGCATCGCCGCGTCGAGGCGTTCAAGTACACCGACCTGCGCGCCGCCGTCCGCGAGGCCGCACCGCCGGCCGATGCCCCCGACGCGGAGACCGCCCGCAACGCGGTCAAGACCGCCCGGGGCTTCGCCGGGATCGAGGCGGCGCGCCTGACCTTCGTCAACGGCCATCTGGTCGCGGCGCTCTCCGACCTCGCCGGCCTGCCGGAGGGCCTGGAGGTCGTTCCCTTCGCGAAGGCGATGGCCGAGGGGCACCCGCTCCTCGACCACCTCGCCCCGGTCGAGCAGACCCGCGAGAACCCGATCTACCAGCTCAACGCCGCCTTCATGGCGGACGGGGCGGTGATCCGGGTCGCGGACGGCGCCAAGATCGAGCGGACCCTTCACCTGCGCTTCGTCGGCACCGGCTCCGCGCCGTTCTCGACCGCGACCCGCGTGCTGGTTGTCGCCGGGGCCGATTCCGAGGTGACGCTGCTCGAGAGCCACGAGGGCCCGGACGGGATCGCCTACCAGCCCAACGACGTCCTCGACGTCGTGGTCGGCGACCGCGCCCGCGTGCTGCACAGCCGCCTCAACATCGAGGGCGATGCGGCGATCGCGCTCTCGACCGTCTCGGCCCGCCTCGGCGCCGGCTCTCACATCGAGACCGTCAACGTGGTGACGGGGGCGGTGCTGTCGCGCCACCAGCTCTACCTGCACTTCGCGGGCGACGACGCGACCGCCACCGTCAACGGCGCCGCGATGATCCGCGACGGCCAGCTCGCCGACTCGACCCTGCTCGCCGACCATGCCGCCCTCGGCGGCATCAGCCGCGAGCAGTTCAAGACGGTGATCGACGGCGACGCCACCGGCGTGTTCCAGGGCAAGATCATCGTCCGCCAAGTCGCCCAGAAGACCGACGGCAAGATGAAGTCCGACTGCCTCCTCCTCACCGACGAGGGGCAGATGATGAACAAGCCGGAGCTGGAGATCTTCGCCGACGACGTGGCCTGCGGCCACGGCGCCACCTGCGGCGCGCCGGACGACGACCTGCTGTTCTACCTGATGGCCCGCGGCCTGCCGCGCGCCCAGGCCGAGAGCCTGCTGGTCCAGGCCTTCCTCGGCGAGGCGATCGAGGCGGTCACCCACGAGGGCGCCCGCGCGGCGATGATCGCCGAGATCGAGGCTTGGCTCGCCCGTCGCGGCTGACCTCACCCCACACGACAGGGGCCGGCCTACGGGCCGGCCTCTTCTCTCACGCCCTGCACGAGAGCCCGCCAGAGAGCCCGTCATGAACGCACCCGTCCTCCAGGCCCCCTACGACGTCGAGGCGATCCGGGCGCAATTCCCGATCCTGTCACAGCAGGTCTATGGCAAGCCGCTGGTCTATCTCGACAACGCCGCCTCGGCGCAGAAGCCGAAGGCCGTGATCGACGCCATGTCGGGGGCGATGGAGACGGCCTATGCCAACGTGCATCGCGGCCTGCATTTCATGGCGAACGCCGCGACGGAAGGCTTCGAGGGCGCCCGCGAGACGACGCGGCAATTCCTCAATGCCCGCTCCACCGACGAGATCATCTTCACCCGCAACGCCACCGAGGCCTACAACCTCGTGGCGACCTGCATGGGCTGGGCCGGGCTGATCGGCGAGGGTGACGAGATCATCCTGTCGATCATGGAGCACCATTCCAACATCGTGCCCTGGCACTTCCTGCGCGAGCGTCGCGGCGCCGTGCTGAAATTCGCCCCCGTCGACGACGAGGGCAATTTCCTGGTCGAGGAATACGAAAAACTCTTCACGCCGAAGACCAAGATGGTGGCGATCAGCCACATGTCGAACGTCCTCGGGACGGTGACGCCGGCGGCGGAGATCGTCCGCATCGCCCACGAGCGCGGCGTGCCGGTGCTGCTCGACGGCGCCCAGAGCGCCGTGCACCAGGCGGTCGACGTCCAGGCCCTCGATTGCGACTTCTTCGTCTTCACCGGCCACAAGGTCTACGGCCCGACCGGCATCGGCGTGCTCTACGGCAAGAAGGAGTGGCTGGAGCGCCTGCCCCCCTACCAGGGCGGCGGCGAGATGATCGAGATCGTCGAGGAGGAGCGCATCACCTACAACGCGCCCCCGCATCGCTTCGAGGCCGGCACCCCGGCGATCATCGAGGCGATCGGGCTCGGCGCCGCGCTCGAATTCATGATGAGCCTCGGGCGCGAGCGCATCGCCGCCCATGAGGCGCACCTCCTCGCCTACGCGCAGGAGCGCCTGCGCGGCATGAATAGCCTCCGGATCATCGGCACGGCGAGGGACAAGGGTGCGGTGATCTCCTTCGAGATGAAGGGTGCGCACGCCCACGACGTCGCGACGGTGATCGACCGCCAGGGCGTCGCGGTGCGGGCCGGCACCCACTGCGCCATGCCGCTCTTGAAGCGGTTCGGCACCACCTCGACCTGTCGCGCCTCGTTCGGCCTGTATAATACGACGGCGGAGATCGACGCTCTCGTTTCGGCCCTGACCCGGGCCGAACGGATGTTCGCGTGAGGACACCATGACCGATACCCCTGCCGCGGGCGGCGCGAATACCCCGCAGCTGAACGCCCAAGTGAATGCCTCCGCGATCCCGCCGGAGGAGATGGACCGGCTGACCGACGGCATCGTGGCGGCGCTCAAGTCCGTCTACGATCCGGAGATCCCGGCCGACATCTACGAGCTCGGCCTGATCTACCGGGTCGACATCGCCGACGACCGCACCATCGCGATCGACATGACCCTGACGGCGCCGGGCTGCCCGGTGGCCGGCGAGATGCCGGGCTGGGTCGAGAACGCCGTCTCGGCGGTGCCGGGCGTCGCCGGCTGCAGCGTCACGATGGTGTTCGATCCGCCGTGGGACCAGAGCCGGATGTCGGACGAGGCCCGCATCGCGCTCGACATGTGGTGAGGCGGGTCAGCGCATCGCGTCGGTGACTGGCTCCGGGAATGTCAGATCGTAGTAGACATCGGCGAGCGCTAGCCGCGCGCCGATTTCTGGCAGGTCGATGACGGCGTCCAGTCCTTCGATACGCTCCGGTCGCCACTCGACGCCGTCGCGGCGATAGAGGAGGGCGACCGGCGCAACGGTTTCTATGAGCAGGATGCAGCGCAATGTCGGGTGGCGCTTGTACTCCTCGAGCTTCAGCGTCTGATCAACGCCGAACGTCGATGGAGAAGCGACCTCAACGACGAGGTGCGGTTCGCGCGCCTCATAGGTGTTGTAGACCATCTCGCCGCACTCGATTGTCACATCGGGCCGTCGGATGGTTGTGATGCTGGTTCGCAGCGAGACGTCGTCGGTGGTCGGCCGGCAGCGTGAGCCGCGAAGCTGATTGCCCAAGGTGATGATGTTCACCGTCACCCGGTCGTGCTGGACGCTGGCCCTGGTCATCATCCGGTGCTTGGGCACCGGAACGCCGTCGACGAGTTCGAACGGCTCGTCCTGATGCTCCTGCCAGGCAAAAAACTCCTCCGGCGTCATCCGCCGGCGCGCCGCATCCGCCATCGCCGCCTCCGTCCCATCCTAGCACGTCCCGCGGTGGACCGCGGGCGACGGGATGCTTATCTTGCGGCTGTAACGTCACGCCTCAACCGCCCGGGCCTTGAACCCGGCCGTCGGAGAGAGTTTTGAACATGGCACCGAGCTTCAAGGTGATGTCGCTGACCGAGGCCGCCGCCGAGCGGATCAAGCGCATCATGGCCGACGCCGAGCGCCCCATCGCGGGCCTGCGCGTCGGGGTCAAGAACGGCGGCTGCGCCGGCATGAGCTACACGATGGAATACGCCGAGGAGCGCAAGACCGGCGAGGACATGATCGAGGACAAGGGCGTGCGCGTCTTCATCGACCCGAAGGCGGTGCTGTTCCTGCTCGGGACCGAGATGGACTTCCAGACCACGAAGCTGGCGTCGCAGTTCGTGTTCAACAATCCCAACCAGACCTCCGCCTGCGGCTGCGGCGAATCGGTCGCGATCACCCCTGCCGACCCGAACGCGCTGACCGCCGCCCACGCCTGAGGCGATACCGTTCCGGCGGCGCTCCCGGCGCCGCCGCAGGGGAAATCACGCGACGTCGTTCATGATCTCGACCGGGACGCCGTCGTCGATCACCTGGTTGCGGCCCGCCCGCTTGGCGGTGAACATGCAGTGGTCGGCGCGCTCGAGCAGCGACACCGCGGTATCGCCGCGCCGGTAGGCCGCGAGGCCGACCGAGATGGTGATCCGCCCCAGGCTCTCCCCGGTGGAGCGCTTGACCAGCTCGCGGCCCATCACGCTGGTGCGGACCTTCTCGGCGATTTCCCGTGCCTCGTCCCGGGTGCTGCCCGGCAGGATGATGCCGAATTCCTCGCCGCCGAACCGCGCGATGGTGGTGCGGGGCTCGACGGATTCGCGCATGGTCATCGCCACCAGACGCAGCACCTGATCGCCGGTGAGGTGGCCGTAAAGGTCGTTGAAGCGCTTGAAGTGGTCGATGTCGAGCACGACGAGGCAGAGCGGCTGGCCCTGCACCGCGGCATGGTCGACCGCCTTGTGCAGCATCTCTTCGAAATGCTTGCGGTTGCCGATGCCGGTGAGAGGATCGGTCAGCGACTCGACGCGGACCGCTTCCAGGGTCTCGCGCAATGTCTCGATCTCATTGCGGCTCTCGCGCATCCGCGCCTCGAGGGTGCGGTTGTTGGCAGCCACGTCCCGGGTGGTGACGACGAGCGAGGAGACGATCTCCCGCACCCGGGCGCGGTTCACCGCCGGCGCGGCGAGATCCTGGGTGAAGGCCTGCAGCGAGGCGCCGTAACGCGCCGTCGAGCCGAGCGCCGTGTCCAGCATCTCCATGATCTGCTCGATCTCGGCGAGCACACCGGCGCTCGCCCGCTCGGTCTCGGTCGCGAGCCGACGGCCCTCGAGATAGGTCTCGAAGAGCTGGTCGACCTGGGCATCGGCCAGGGTGCCATGCTCGGCGGTGATTCGCTTCACGGCCTCGATGAGCTGGGCGTTCAGGCCCGCGACATAGGTGTACCAGACGGCGTAGCTGCGCGGCGTGGCTGACGAGCGGTACGCCTTCATCAGCTCCATGGCACGCTGACCGAACAAGAAGCTCCGATCAAGCTCGGCGCTGCTCAGGTCAGGCATCGAACATCTCCGCGCTGGGCGCCGGCTTCGTGCCGCTGCCTTCCTCAGACCTGTAGAGGGGGTCCGTGGAGAAGCAGTTAAAGCGCGGAGGAATTTATGGCCTGACCGGCGGCCAAATCGGGGTCTATTCGCCCTCTGTCCGCTTCTTCAGTACAACCGGCCGTAGCAGGAAGGCTGGGACGTGAGCGCCCAGGCCGATCTCGGTCTCCGGCATCGCGTCGTCGTCCCGGTGACGGCCGCGGTCGTTGCGTCGCCCGGCGGAGCGCTCGTCCGGCACGCGCCGCTCGGCGCTCGGCCGCGGCGCCTCGCCGTTGCGACGCGCGGGCGGCGGGGAGGGGGCCGCCTCCTGCTGGCGATCCTCTTGCTTGCGATCCTCTTGGGGGGACTCCGACCGGTTGCTCCGGGCGCGCCGCCGGCGGGTCTCGTCACGGCGGCCCTCGTCGCGTCGCGGCTCGTCGCGGCGGCCCGCGGGCCGGCCCTCGTCCCGGCGGCCGCGGCCGCCCCGGCCGCGGCGCTCGCCCGGCTCGGCGGCCTCGTCCTCGGGCAGGCTGGCGAGGTCGCCCTCCGCCCAGGCAATCGGCTGGCCGATCAGGGTCTCGATCGCCGCGAGCGACTTCTCGTCGCCGCGGCCGACCAGGGTGAAAGCGGCGCCGGAGCGGCCGGCCCGGCCGGTGCGGCCGATCCGGTGGACGTAGTCCTCGGCGTGATGCGGCACGTCGAAGTTGAAGACGTGGCTCACCGCCGGGATGTCGAGGCCGCGGGCCGCCACATCGCTGGCGACGAGCAGCGGCACCTCGCCGGAGCGGAACGCATCGAGCGCCGCCATGCGGGCGCGCTGGTCCATGTCGCCGTGCAGGGCCGCGACGTTGAAGCCGTGGTTCGACAGCGACTTCTGCAGCTGCGCGACGTCGCGCTTGCGGTTGCAGAAGATGATGCCGTTGTTGAGCTCCTCCGCCGCGCGGATCAGCTTGCGCAGCGTCTTGCGCTTCTGATGCCCCTCAGGCCCCGTCGCGACCACCCGCTGCGTGATGGTGGCGGCGGTGGAGGCGGGGCGCGCGACCTCGATGCGCACGGGATTGTGCAGGAAGTCGTCGGCCAGCCGCTGGATCTCCGGCGGCATCGTCGCGGAGAAGAACAGGGTCTGGCGCGTGAACGGCACCATCTTCACGATCCGCTCGATGTCGGGGATGAACCCCATGTCGAGCATCCGGTCGGCCTCGTCGATGACGAGGAGCTCGACGCCGGTGAGCAGCAGCTTGCCGCGCTCGAAATGGTCGAGCAGCCGCCCGGGGGTCGCGATCAGCACGTCGACGCCGCGGGTGATCTTGAGGTCCTGGTCGGCGAACGACACGCCGCCGATCAGGAGCGCGACGTTGAGCTTGTGGTTCGAGCCGTAGCGCTCGAAATTCTCCACGACCTGCGCGGCGAGCTCGCGCGTCGGTTCGAGGATCAGCGTGCGCGGCATCCGGGCGCGGGCCCGGCCCTGCTCCAGCAGGGTCAGCATCGGCAGCGTGAACGCCGCCGTCTTGCCGGTGCCGGTCTGGGCGACGCCCAGGACGTCGCGCCGCGCGAGGACATGCGGAATGGCTTGGGCTTGGATCGGGGTCGGCGTGGTGTAGCCCGCGGCCTCGACGGCCTGCTGCACCTTCTCGCTTAAACCCAGTTCGGCGAATGACATCCTGAAGAGAACCGTTGCGCGCGGGCGGGTCGGGCCGGCACGTAAGACACCGTCGCGGCAACGGCCGGCAGGCAAGGTCGTTTCGCAGCCTCGTCGCGCCGGCGGGGCCGGGGCGGGACGTTCACGCCATTGCTCCGTCGCGTCGGGCACGCGACCGCCCGCAGGACACGCCCGATGCGGGCCCATTTGTCAAGTGCTGACCGGGATTTATTCGGTGAACGGGGCCGCCGGGCCCGCCGCCCGCGCCGTCCTGCGTCGAGCCGCGAGTCAGGGCCGCGCAGGCGCGCTGCAGGGGTCGAGCCGCGTGCGTGCGGCGGGCCCGGCGATCGACCCGGTGGTCTCCGGCTCGACGAGGCCGCGCAGGGACGCGACCGTCTCCCGGCGAGGGTCGGCGACGTTGCGCGAGGCGAGATAGTGAGTCGCCGCGAGCGAGCCTGCGACCGCGAACAGGGCGATCCTCCAGGTGCGGCGGAGCAGGGAAGGTGTTGCGGCCTCGCGCCGGACGGCGTCCATCTCGTTTCCTCAGCGGTCATCCTGTGGATTGACCCTGGGGGATCATGGTTAATCCTAAGTGACCGCAGTCGCTCGATTTTTTCGATCGGCGGTCGCCGCCGATTCACGTTTCGTTGACGGGTGGAGGGGTAAACCCTGACCTCGTTGCAGGAATGCGACAGACCGGGTGACCGACCGGGGATAGAAGCGCGCCGGCTCTCGCCAACCAGGACCAGTAAGACAATGAAGAAGATCCTCCTCGCCTCCGTGGCCCTCGTCGGCCTGTCCGCCGCTGCTTCGGCCGCCGACCTGCCGCGCCGCGCCGCCCCGCCGCCGGTCTTCACGCCGGTGCCGGTCTTCACCTGGACGGGCTTCTACGCCGGTTTCAACGCCGGCTACGGCTTCAACACCGCTGACACC
>NZ_JBEXZS010000272.1:0-4625 GCF_040593685.1 Methylobacterium sp. EM32
GCAGCCCGACACCATCCAATCGCGCACAAGCTTCCACTGGCTACACAATACGGCCAAGATAAATGCCTAAGCTGAACACATCAGACGGAAATGGTATCATACCCACGTCAGCGACCAAGCCTTGGCCGCCTGACCCAAGACAAACAGCCTCCGAGAAACCCAGAGCGGTTCAGGCCCAGCCGATCCGGATCGCGGCGCATGCCTTTGATCCTGGGATGCCCACTCGTGACCTACGTCTCTCCCCCGGCCACCCCGTTCTCGTTGGGGCCGATGCGGACGGCGCAGGCGGCTACCTCGTGCCGATCATGTACCTCATCAACTTCACGACCATCGCTCGCGAGCCGGCAGCCACGATAACCTACTGGCACGTCGAGCTCGACAGTCACGACATCCTGCTCGCCGAGGGCCTGCCAGCCGAGAGCTATTACGATATGGGCAGCCGCTCATGGTTCTCGGGCGCGAACGGGCCGCTCGTCGATCCCGACTTTGTGCCGGCGGGAGAGTACGGCCGCTGCCGGCCTGTGGCGGTCGAGGGTCCGGTGGTCGAGGCGGAGCGGGTACGCCTATCGGGCGTGTTCGCCATGTTGCTTGACGCGTCCTGCGCTTGAGACGAGGCCGGGCGCTTCGCCTGGATCGCCGCGTAGGCCAGAAACGAAAGCGCCCCGCTTGGCGGCTGCCGGCGGGGCTGAAGGCGGGGTCTCGGAGGTACAGTGAAGTCGCCGGTCAACGGGCCGGCGGCGGGGCTGGTTCCGGCGCGCTACTCGTGCCGATCGACGGTCCGGTTATGGATGACCTGCGCGCGGTCGATGCTGCGCAGCAGGTCGGTCTGGGCCTTCGTCTCCTCCCGCGTCACCCGCACGCATTTCGCGATCCGAGCCAAGTGCTCGACCTGCTGCCGACCACTCTCTCGCAGGTCCCGCAGGATGATCAGCACCTCGGCCAGGCCTTAGAGAGTGGCGAACCTCCGGCTCAAGCACCGGGCGAGCCAGAACGAGACCTGAACAGGCATGGGGAACGCGACGGGGAACGTGGGGAACGCGAGCCCAACGGTAGGGCAGCCTAAGGTCTTGCATTGCAAGGTGGAAAAGCTGGAGCGGGTGAAGGGAATCGAACCCTCGTATTCAGCTTGGAAGGCTGCTGCTCTACCATTGAGCTACACCCGCGGCGGCTGCCCAGATAGCATGGTCGATCCGGGTTGAGAAGCGGGGCGGCACGGGAATCGGCCCGCGCGCGACCGTGCCCCGCCTCCCCTATTCCGCCACCAGCTTATAGGGCTGGCCCGCCCGCAACGGCACGCCCTTGTCGAGGCCGTTGAGGACCTGGAAACGCTCGAGCGGCCGGTCCACCGCGGTCATGCGCTGGGCCAGGCTCTCGGCAGTGTCGCCGGGCGCGGCGGTGACGATCTGGATGCGCAGGGGCTTGAGGCTGCGCGCCTCCTCGGGCGTGACCAGGGCGATGCTCGACAGCCAGCGGCCGAAGGCCGGCTCGGGATCGATCGTGCCCTTGGCCGCCATGATCATCCGGAAGGTGTTGGTGCCGACCCGCACCGCGGCGAGGCGGAAGAACCAGTCCTTGCCCTTCGAGACCGCCGTGACCGCCGGGAAGCCGTTCAGCATCCGGTTCTCGAAGCTGCCGGTCTCGATCGCGTCGTTCCAGGTCGCCTTCAGCACCTCCTCGAGGCCCTGGCCGGCATTGGTCTCGACGGCGTCGAACAGCAGGCGGCGGTTGCCGTCGGGGGTGGTGCCGAGGACCGCGCGGGCGGTGTTGTCGAGCCCGAACCCCTCCGGCGCCTCGAAGGCGACGCCGAGGCGCGGATGGATGAAGCGGCGGCCGCGGATCAGCCCGTCGGCCGGGTTGTCGCCGTAGGCGATGCCGTCGATCGCCGCGAGGTAGCGGTTGCGGTCGTCGACGCCGAGGCCGGGGGCGCCGATGCGGCGCGCGGCCTGCGTCACCTGGGTGATGCGCTCGGGCGTGCTCGGATGGGTCGCCAGCATGTCGGGCTCGGAGGCGAGACCGGCCCCGGCGCGGAGCGCCGTGGTGCGGTTGAGCGCGGTAAGGAAGCGCGCGGCACCGAACGGGTCGTAGCCGGCGCGGGCCAGCGTGCGCACCCCGGTCTGGTCGGCCTCGAATTCCTGCGTGCGCGAGAAGCGGGCCAGCACGAAGCGGGACTGGTCCTGCAGCAGGGCGCCGGTCGCCGGGTCGTTGAGCACGTCGGCCACGACCTTGCTGACGAGCTCGGAGCGGAGCGCCATCTCGGTGCGGGCGCTGGCGTGGCGCAAGGTCACGTGGGCGATCTCGTGCGCCAGCACCGCGGCGAGTTCCGAGGTGTCGTCGGCGAGCGCGAGCAGCCCGCGGGTGACGTAGAGGCGGCCCGTCGGCAGCGCGAAGGCGTTGACCACGGGCGAATCGAGCAGCGTCACCGCGTAGGTCTCGTCCGGCCGCTCGGTCGCCTTGACCAGGCGGTCGGTGACGTCGCTGACGAGGCGGAGCGCCGTCGGCGCCCGGTACTCGCCGCCGAAGGAGGCGACGAGCTTGGCGTGGTCGGCGTCGTTCGCCGGCCGGTCGCGCCCGGTGGTGCGCGGCGCCTCGGGCGGCACGACGGCCGCCACCTGCGGCGCCAAAGCGCCGGTCTGGTCGGCCGTGCAGGCGCCGACGAGCAGGGCGAGCGCCGCTGCCGGCAGGACGGCCGCCCGGCGCCGGGCCGGCTGTGTTCGCGTGAAAGACCACCCCATGGCGATCAGCGCCGCGGCGCCTGCTCCTCGTCCAGCAACTCGATCATCTCGGCCGCGCCGATATCCAGGGTCGGCCCGCGCCACAGCTCGACGATGCCGCGAGCCCGCACGCGCCGCCCCCGAAGCGCTGAGGAAGAGAAACCACGTTCGAGCATGATCCGCCAAGTGCGTTTCGACACCGTGACCGTAACACCTTCCGTGCCGAAAGGGGCGAAGTTGAGGTAGGTCCGGCGCTCGCGCTCGCCCACGTTGCGCACCCTCCCCTCCACCACCGCGAATCGGCCCGCCATCGCCTTGAGGCGCGCGACCTCCTCCGTCGGCACCGGCGCCGCCCCGGCCCAGAGCCCGTACCCGGCGCGGCGGGCCGCGTCCTCGAGCGCCAGCAGGCCGGGCCGGCACAGGCTGTCGCCCTCCCCGGCATCGACCTGGACCAGGCCCGCCGCCACGAGCCCGCCGGCGAGGTCGACCGGGGCCTCGTCCAGGGCGGCGGCGTCGAGTGTGATTCGGCCCCAGCGGTCCGGCTCCGGCGCCTCGCGCGTGGCGAGCGGACGGCCGGCGAGCCCGGCGAGCCAGGCCCGCGCGGCCGCCGCCGCCGCCGGGTCGTCGGGCCAGCGCAGGCCGTCGAGGCGCGCCCGCCGGCCGGAGGCGAGGACGAGATCGCCCCGGGCGGCCACCGATTCGATCCGGTCCTGCCCGGCGGTGCGCCCGCGGCAGGCCGGCGGCTCGCGCCCCCGCGGGGCCGCCGCCGCCGCCCCGGCGAGGAGCGCGAGGCCGAGACAAGCCGCGATCGGTCCTCTCATGCAAAAAAAGCCCGTGGTGGAGATCCGGCCGACTCGGTGCCGGCGAGGTTGGCGGAAACGGGCCGGGATGGTAAGAGGCTCGCCGTGGGTCTCCGTAGCTCAGCTGGACAGAGCACAGGTTTCCTAAACCGAATTGGGCGTCGCGCCGGGAAACTGCGCGGCGGATCCGCTCAAAGTCGGGGAAAGCGTCGAGCCCTCTCGCGGCTCACGCCGATCCCGAGCCAAGCCCGGCCCGCCAGGCCGGGAAGGTGTAGAGACTAGACGGGCGGCACCTAAGGGTCCGGCAAGGCATCTTGCGGGGCTACGGTGAAGGGATAGTCCAGACCACGAACGCCTCGCGGCGGCGGCGAAAGCCGAAGTGGTACGAAACCTGGGGTCGCAGGTTCGAGCCCTGCCGGGGACGCCACGCATTCTCGAGCCCCTGTCCGGGCCGAAACTCTGCCAGAATCAGTGCCTTGCGGACCGCCGGTCATACAACCGGCTGGTGCTGGCGGGCCATGGGCTCGATGGACGACGTCCTGCGGGACAGGCACGGCACCTGATCGTTCCGGCAGGCCTTCCCGGCCGGGCTGCGGTCCTTCATGCCCGCCCATGGACCGGGATGGCGACGAGGAAGGGGAGCCTCCAGGGCAATACCCGGTCGCCGCCGCGCGAGCCCACGCCCGTCGCCTGCCCGGCTGCGTGGCGGATTTCGAGGACGCCGCGAGCAACAGGCGCGAGGAGACTGGCGCGCCGGTTTTGCGGGGCACCGCCGCCCACCGACGCGGATTTCGGACGTCGGATGCGGCGGGTCGAGCGCCGAGCAAGAAGCGAGGCGCCGGTGAAGCAGACATCGGCCTCCTGTGACAATCCGACACTGGCCCGATGGCGCAGCGCGGCGTGTCTCGACGCACCAGCTTGACGTGGGAAAATTTCCCACTTATTTTCCGACATGCTGGCATCCGGGCCGGATCGTCCGGGAGCATTACGCGCGGCACGGCCTCAGTCGCGCCCGGCCTAGAGCATTTTCCGACCAAGTGGCCGCCGGTTGGGCGAAGAAAATGCGGCAAAATCAAAGACCTAGAGAGCTTCGCGAGTAACCGGGGCAAATTTG
>NZ_JBEXZS010000022.1:0-34966 GCF_040593685.1 Methylobacterium sp. EM32
TCGTCTACGAACAGGAGCATCGCCCAAAACCCGCAACCGGGACCCTGGTCAGCCAAGCCCCATAACCGTCCACAGAAACGGGGCAATCCCAATCCCAATCCCAATCAGAGCCTATGGCCTTCAGCGTCCTGAACAAGGGCAAGCCTCCACGCGACACGGTACTGCTTTGGTACGCAGCTTGGTACGCAGGAGCAAGGCGCGGGTTTCTAAGTCGCTGATAGAGCACAGAAAAATAGGTGCTCTAAAGGCTTGGCTGGGGCGCCAGGATTCGAACCTGGGAATGGCGGTACCAAAAACCGCTGCCTTACCGCTTGGCGACGCCCCAACGCGCGGCTGGCGCTTCCATAGCCGGGTGGGGCGGTGCTGGCAACCGGGGCATTGCGCTTGGCGGAGAAGGCGGCGGTTGGAGGGGCTTTCGGGCTCGTGTATGCCGGGCCTTGCGAACGGCGCGGAGCGCCGCGAACCATCAACGACCGGACGGCGCGAAGCGCCGCAACGATCAACGACGAGGGGAGGAGAGGGCCGATGAGCACGCAGAAGGTCGCGCTGGTGACCGGGGCCGGTTCGGGGGTGGGCCGCGCGGTGGCGCTCGGGCTGGCGGAGGCCGGCTACGACGTGGTGCTGTCGGGGCGCCGTCCCGAGCCGCTGCAGGCGGTGGCCGCCGAGATCGAGGCCAAGGGCCGGCGCGCGCTCGCGCAGCCGACCGATATCGGCGACGAGGCCTCGGTGGCCGAACTCTTTTCCCGCGTCGAGCAGACGTTCGGCCGCCTCGACGTGCTGTTCAACAATGCCGGCATCGGCGCCCCGCCGGTCGAGCTCGACGAACTGCCCGTTGCGACCTGGAAGGCCGTGGTCGACACCAACCTCACCGGCGCCTTCCTGTGCACCCAGGGCGCGTTCCGGCTGATGAAGAAGCAGCAGCCGCGCGGCGGGCGCATCATCAACAACGGCTCGATCTCGGCCCACGTGCCGCGGCCGTTCTCGGCGCCCTACACCGCCACCAAGCACGCGATCACCGGGCTGACCCGCTCGACCTCCCTCGACGGGCGCGCCCACGACATCGCCTGCGGCCAGGTCGATATCGGCAACGCCGCCACCGACATGACCGTGCGCATGCAGGCGGGCGTGCCCCAGCCCGACGGCTCGACCCGCCCCGAGCCGACCATGGATGCCAAGCACGTCGCCGACGCGGTGGTCTACATGGCGAGCCTGCCGCTCGACGCCAACGTGCAGTTCATGACCGTGATGGCGACGAAGATGCCGTTCATCGGCCGCGGCTGAAGGCGCCCCGCCCGGGCGGGGCCTCTGGCCCTCCGGCGCCGGCTTGGGGTAGAGAGGCGGCGCGGGTGCCGGTGACAGGCGCCCGCGCCTCCCCATATCGGGGCTTCACCTCCTCACCGACGACCGGGCCCGACGGACCCGAGACGGTAAACCCGGGTCCGGGCCAGACACCTCCCATGCTGATGCAGACAGACGCCCCGCGCGCCCCCGCCGATCCGGTCGCCCGGCGCCGCACCTTCGCGATCATCTCGCACCCGGATGCCGGCAAGACCACGCTGACCGAGAAGCTGCTGCTGTTCGGCGGCGCGATCCAGCTCGCCGGCGAGGTCAAGGCCAAGCGCAACCGCGTCTCGACCCGCTCGGACTGGATGGGCATCGAGAAGGAGCGCGGCATCTCGGTCGTCACCTCGGTCATGACCTTCGAGTACGGCGACTGCGTCTTCAACCTGCTCGACACGCCGGGCCACGAGGACTTCTCGGAGGACACCTACCGGACGCTGACCGCGGTCGATTCCGCCGTGATGGTGATCGACGCGGCCAAGGGCATCGAGGCGCGCACCCGCAAGCTGTTCGAGGTCTGCCGCCTGCGCGACATCCCGATCGTCACCTTCATCAACAAGCTCGACCGGGAATCGCGCGACCCCTTCGACCTCCTCGACGAGATCGAGAAGACGCTCGCCCTCGACGTCGCACCCGTCACCTGGCCGATCGGGCGCGGCCGGAGCTTCGCCGGCACCTATGACCTGCTGCGGCGCCGGGTCCGCCGGCTCGACGCGGCGGACGATGCCGGCACGGTGCCGGTGACGGGCCTCGACGATCCGCTCTTCGACACCCTGCTGCCGGAGGCCGGGGACGCCGCGACCTGGCGCGAGGAGGCGGAACTCGCCGAGGGCGGCTGCAAGCCGTTCGACCTCGAGGCGTTTCGCGAGGGCCACCTGACCCCGGTCTTCTTCGGCAGCGCGCTGCGCAATTTCGGTGTGCGCGACCTGATCGACGGGCTGGCCGAGGTGGCGCCGCCGCCGCGCGGCCAGGACGCCGACATCCGCGCCGTCTCGCCGACCGAGCCGAAGATGACCGGCTTCGTGTTCAAGATCCAGGCGAACATGGACCCGAACCACCGGGACCGCATCGCCTTCATGCGGGTCTGCTCCGGCAAGCTCAGCCGCGGCATGAAGGCGCGGCTGGTGCGCACCGGCAAGCCGATCTCGCTCTCGGCGCCGCAATTCTTCTTCGCCCAGGACCGGGCCATCGCCGACGAGGCCTATGCGGGCGACGTCGTCGGCATCCCCAACCACGGGACTTTGCGCATCGGCGACACGCTGACCGAGGGCGAGGAGCTGGTCTTCCGCGGCGTGCCGAGCTTCGCCCCCGAGATCCTGCGCCGGATCAAGCTCACCGACGCGATGAAGGCCAAGAAGCTGCGCGAGGCGCTGCAGCAGATGGCGGAGGAGGGGGTGGTGCAGCTCTTCCTGCCGCAGGACGGTTCGGGCGCGATCGTCGGCGTCGTCGGCGCGCTGCAGCTCGATGTGCTCAAGGAGCGGCTCCAGGCCGAGTATGGCCTGCCGATCGACTATGAGCCGACCCGCTTCACCATCTGCCGCTGGATCGAATCGGAGGATCAGGCCGAGCTCGACAAGTTCATCGGCTCGCACGGCTCGTCGATGGCGAGCGATCTCGATGGGGCGCCGGTCTACATGGCGACCACCGGCTTCTCGCTGCGCTACGAGGAGGAGCGGGCGCCCGCGATCCGATTCACTGACGTCAAGGACTACCAGAAGCGGCGGGCCTGAGGGCCCTCCGGTCCCGCCCCGTGACGGGGCGGCGCCGGGATCTTTTAGAGCTTGCCGAGCAGCGGGAAGTCGACGTTGAGGCTCGAGATCGGGCCCACCGGCGTCTCGCGCTTGCGCGGCCGGCCGTTGAGCACCTGCTTCAGCTTCGTCTTCAGGAGCGACAGGTCGAACGGCTTGAGGATGAAGGCGTCGGCCCCGGCGAGGTGGGCGACGTTGATGTCCTCGAAACTGAACGAGGTCTCGGTCAGGATGAACGGCATGTTCATCAACTGGTCGTCGGCCCGGATCTCTCGCAGGAGCTGGATCCCGTCCATCGGCTCCATCTCGAGGTCGGAGATCACCAGGCCGTAGCGCTTGACGCGCAGCTGCTCGAGCGCCTGCGTTCCGTCGACCACGCCGTCGACCTCCGGGAAGCCGAGGCGGCTCATCAATTCGGTCACCAAGCGGACGAGTTTGACCTGGTCGTCGACGATCAGGATCGGGGGTGCTTCGCTCATCGGAACCAGCCAGCGGAATGAGGTTTCATGTCGGACCACCGGGGGCTCCCGGCGGCCCCCGGACAGGCGCCTCGCGAAAATCGGTAGCCGGCTTCGCGACAGCCTGCGACGAATCGAGAACCTGAGCGGACGACGCGTGAGGCTGCCAATTCAGGGCTGCCATTGCCGGCCGCTCAGACGAACAGATGGTCGATCCCCTGCTTGGCCATGGTGTCGGCCTGGAGGGCCTGGGCGAGGGCGTGGATCGTGCTGGCCTTCGGGGTGCCACGCTGGAGCATCGGCGCGAGGTTGGCCTTCTGGAACAGGGCATCGTTGGCCGCCGTGCGCAGCACGTAGGCGAACGAGGTCACGAATTCGCGCTTGGCGATCTCGCGCCACTCGACGATGTGCACGTCGCGGTGGCGGATGTCTCCGCCGATCCGCTGGAACGTCTCCTGCACCGACATCCGCTCCCCTTCGAGGATCTGGATGAAGTAGCCTTGATCGACGATCAGGAGGCTGGTGATGACGGAGAACTCGTTCTTCTTCTGCGCGTGCCGGGCGATGTCGGTGACCTGGCGCGCGCGCTCCCGCGGCTCGGCCGAGAGCTGGGCGCGCGAGAAGTAGATCAGGTGAATGAGGCTGCTTCGCTTGCTCGTACGCATATCCCTGGTCCCGCCGCGGTCCAGAAGGGCAGCTAAGGGCAAGAGCTTCAACACCGCGTAAACACGACCCCTCGCATCCCACGGCAGATTTTGCCGCAGGGGACTGTCCGCACCCGGCTGGTTTTGCCGCGCGAGCGTCCGAGCCTCCAGCAAAATCAAGGACTTGGGCCTTGGCACGCGGCTTGCGGAACCTTCCCCAAGTGATCCTGACGGGATTTTCGGAGAGCTGGGGAAGATGGACGTTTTCAGCGCGCTGCAGACCTCGGTCTCGGGACTCAAGGCCCAGGCCTTCAGCCTCGAGAACATCTCGGGCAACATCGCGAACTCGCAGACCGTCGGCTACAAGCGGATCGACACCGACTTCGTCGACATGCTGACCGAGCAGCCGGCCAAGCAGCAGGCCGCCGGCGGCGTCGCCGCCTTCTCGCAGCTGACCAACAGCCTGCAGGGCGGCGTGGCGGCCACCGGCATCTCCACCAACATGGCGCTCAGCGGCGACGGCTTCTTCACGGTGCAGACCGCGGGGAGCAACGGCGGCGGGACGCCGACCTTCTCGGGCACCAACCTCTACACCCGCCGCGGCGACTTCTCGGTCGACCGGGACGGCTACCTCGTCAACGGCGCCGGTGCCTATCTCACCGGCCAGAGCCTCGACCCGGCGACCGGGCAATCGACCGGCACCGGGCCGATCAAGGTCTCCGACGCGACCCTGGCGGCCAAGCCGACAACGAGCATCGCCTATGCGGCGAACCTGCCGAGCAACCCGACCACCACCTCGGGCGCGTCGCTCCTCGCCACGCTGCCCGGCGGCGATCCCCGGGTGCTCTCGGGCACCGCGACGACGGCCCCGACGGTCGCGGCGTCCGATTCGGCCGCCTTCGTCAATTCGAGCGTCGCGGGCGGCGAGCTCACGGCCTATTCGGGCACCGGCACCCCGGTGAGCGTGCAGATGCGCTGGGCCAAGGTCGCGAATGCCGACACGACGGCCGGCACCGGCGATACCTGGAACCTGTACTACGCCAACCAGACCGCCACCGGCAGCAATGCGGGAACCTGGCAGAACGTCGGCACCGCCTTCACCTTCAACGGCAGCGGCCAGCTCACCGCGCCGACCGGCACCAGCCTCAGCATCCCCGACGTGACGGTGAACGGGACCAATCTCGGGGCGGTGGCGCTGAACTTCGGCGCCGGCGGCCTGACCCAGTACGGCTCGTCGACCGGCCAGGTCACCACCAACACCCTGCAGCAGAACGGCTACGCCGCCGGCACCCTCAACTCCCTCGCGGTGACGAGCGACGGCAAGCTCACCGGCACCTATTCCAACGGCAGCAACGTGGCGCTGGCGCAGGTCGGGGTGGCGCGGTTCAACGCGCCCAACGCCCTCAAGGCGGTCTCGGGCGGCAACTACGCCCAGACGGCGGAATCCGGCGAGCCGCTGACCGGGCTGTCCGGCACCACGATCATCGGCGGCAACGTCGAGCAGTCGAACACCGACACGGCCGGCGAGTTCTCCAAGCTCATCGTCACCCAGCAGGCCTACTCGGCCAACACCCGGGTGATGTCGACCGCCCAGCAGATGATGTCGGATCTGATCAACGTCATCCGCTAGGGCAGCGTCCCGTCGCATGGCTTTCGGGCCGTGCTCAAGTTTATCGGTTTCGTCGCCACGATTGCAACGGACCGTTAGTCACTTCGGTGAATACTGCAAAAGGTAGGTTTCGCGAAGTGAGATCGTCGGGTTCGCGGCAAAAGGCTGCGGGCACGACAGCAATCCGGGCGGAGGCGTATCGGCGTGCCGATGCGGGTCCGCCCCGCGGCGGGGCCTCGTGCTCCGCTGTCCGGGACCCGTTCGGCCGCAAAAGGCGGCCCGGCCGGTTCCGGCCCGCCCGCGAGATGCCGGCCCGCGCGAGCCTGCCCCAAAAGGGGTGCGGCGGCGCGACCCGGCTCTCACCTCCCCACCCGGAATATCGACCGATGTCCCTCAACGCCCTCAACACCTCGACCGCCGGACTGCAGGTGACGCAGGCGGCGATCGGCCTCGTGTCGCAGAACGTCGCCAATTCCGGCACCGCCGGCTACGTCAAGCGCGTCCTCACCCCCGTCTCGACCCTCGGCAATGCCGGCGTCGCCACCGGCACGATCAGCCGCACCCTCGACGCGGTCTCGCTCAAGCAGCTGCGGCTCGAGACCGCGGGGGCGTCCTATACCGGGCTCTCGGCGAAGGTGCAGGGCCAGCTCGACGCGCTCTACGGCACCCCGGGCAGCAGCTCCGCCCTCGACGGGGTGATGAACAGCTTCACGCAGTCGCTCCAGGCGCTGACGAGCGACCCGACCTCCGCCGCCTCGCGGGCGACCGCCGTGAGCGGCGCCAGGACCGTCGCCACCACGATCTCCGGGATCGCGCAGGGCGTGCAGGACCTGCGCACCGGCCTCGAATCGCAGCTCGGCGGCGACGTCGCCGCGGCGAGCGCGCTCCTGTCCAAGGTTGCCGGCCTCAACGGCAAGATCGCCGGCGCCTCGACGAGCGATCCCGGCACCGCCGACCTCCTCGACCAGCGCGACCAGGCGATCAACACGCTGTCGCAATATCTCGACGTGCAGGTGAGCGACCAGCGCGACGGCTCGGTCACCCTGCTCACCGCCTCGGGCGCGACGCTCGTCGACCATACGGCCGCGGCGAGCCTGTCCTTCGACGGCCGCGGGACGTTGAGCGCCGAGGCGCAGTACTCGGCCGATGCCAGCACCCGCGGCGTCGGCACCGTGACGGCGACGACGCCGGCGGGTGCCAGGATCGACCTCGTCGCCACCGGGGCGATCCGCTCCGGCTCGATCGCCGCCGCGGTCTCGTTGCGCGACGACACCCTGGTCCAGGCGCAGCGTCAGCTCGACGACCTCGCCTCCGGCCTGTCGCGGGCGGCGAGCGACCGCCCGGCGACCGGCAGTGCGGTGTCCGACAACGGGCTCACCGGCTTCGACATCGACCTCACCGGGCTCCAGGCCGGCAACGCCGTGACGCTCGGCGTGCGCAACGCCGCAGGCGTCGGCCGCAACCTGATCCTGATGCCGACGAACGGCGCGGCGCCCGATCCGATCGATCCGGCGCTCACCGACGACCCGACGGCGCTGGTGGTGCCGGTCGACATCTCGGGCGGGTCCTCGACCTTCGCGGGCGAGATCGGCGCGGTGCTCGGCACCGGCTTCTCCGTCACGGCCACGCCCGGGGGCGCCGCCGGCGCGGTGCGGATCCTGTCGGATCCCGCGAGCCTCGCGCTCACCGGCGCCAGCGCCTCGGTGACGGTGCCGACGAGCGCGTCCGACACCAAGACCGGCAGCGGCCAGTTCGCGCTGTTCGTCGATGCCGGAGCCGGCAACGGCGTGTTCACCGGCTCGTTCGAGGGCGGCTCGCACCTGACGGGCTTCGCCCAGCGCCTCGCCGTCAACCCGGCGGTCAGCGCCGATTCGTCCACCCTGGTGAATTACTCGGGCACCACCGCCTCGGGCGATACCGCCCGGCCGCAGGCCCTCGTCGACGCTCTGACGAGCGGCACCCGGACCTTCTCGGCAACAAGCGGCATCGGCGGCGTCAGCGCCCCGCGCGTCACGACGGTCGTGGGCTTCGCCCAGTCGGTCGTCGACGCCCGCGGTGCGGCCAGCGCCGAGGCGCAGCAGCTCGACGAGGGCCAGAGCATCGCCCTGGCCTCGGCCCAGAGCCGCTTTGCGAAGGAGTCCGGCGTCAGCGTGGACGAGGAGATGTCCCGGCTGATCCAGCTCCAGACCGCCTACAGCGCCAATGCCCGGGTGCTGACCGCTGCCCGCGACATGCTCGACACCCTGCTCCGGATCTAGAAAGCCCGACCGCGATGACGATCGCCCCCTTCGCGGCCGGTACCGCCGCCGCCGACCTCAACACCCAGCGCCTCGTCGCGATGAAGACGACGCTCGGCACGCTGTCGAACCAGATCGGCAGCGGCCGGAACGCCGAGACCTATGGCGGCCTCGGCACCGGGCGCACGCAGAGCCTGTCGGCCCACGCCCAGATCAGCGCGCTCGACGGCTACATCGCGGCGGCCGGCACCGGCGCGACCCGGGTGGCCCTGGCCTCGGCCAGCGTGCAGCAGATCGCGACCCTCGGTTCCTCGGCCTGGAACGGCCTCGTCAGCGCCCGCACCGGCGCCGGCACCACCGCCCGCTCGACCCTGCAGCAGGATGCGGCGGGCAATCTCGGCGGCGCCCTCGACGCCCTCAACCAGAGCACCGGCGGCCAGTATATCCTGGGCGGCCGGGTCACCGACCGGGCGCCGGTGGAGACGGCCTCCCGCATCCTCGACGGCGATCCGGCGTCGGGCCTCGACGGCGTGCGCACGGTGATCGCCGAGCGCCAGGCCGCCGACCTCGGCGCCGGCACGCCGAGGATCGGGCGGCTCGACCTTGCGGGTTCGGGCGCGAGCGTGAGCCTGTCGGAGAGCGCATCCCCCGGCGTGCGGGCGAATTTCGGCTTCACGATCGCCGCGGCCGTCAGCTCGAACCCGGCCGGCCTCGCGGTCGCGTTCCAGGCCGGCGCGCCGGCCGCCGCCGCCCTGTCCTTCGCCAGCCAGCCGAGGGACGGCGACATCGTGCGGGTGAGCGTCCAGAACCCGGACGGCAGCCAGGGCTTCGTCGATCTCACCGCCCGGGCGGCGGGGATCGGCGGAGAGGGCACCTTCGCGATCGGGACTGACGCGGCGGCGAGCGCGCAGAACCTCACCGCGGCTCTGGGGGGCAAGACCGTCACCGGCGTGCAGAGCGCGAACCCGCCGGGCGCGGGCGTGGCGCTCTCCGGCGGAACCCCGGCCTCCGCGACCGTGACGGTCGGGGCGGGGCTCCAGGCTGGCGACAGCGTGCAGATCACCGTGGGGCTGCGCGACGGCACCAGCCAGACGATCAGCCTGAAGGCGTCCGCCGACGGCAAGGCCACCGGCACCTTCGCCATCGGCGCGAGCCCGGACGACACCGCCGCCAACCTCAAGTCGGCGCTCGCCACCGCGCTCGACGCCAGCGCCAGGACCGACCTCGCGGCGAGCTCCGCTACGCGGGCGGCGAGCGACTTCTTTTCCAGCTCGTCCTCGCCGGGCTTGAGCCCGCGTCGCGTGGCGACGGATGCGGCGGGCAATGCCACCGGCTACGTCGCCGATCCGAGCGGCCGCACCCTGATCTGGTACAAGGGCGACGACACCTCCGCCGATCCGCGCCGGACCGCGACCGTGCCGGTCTCCGGCGACCGGTCGGTGGCGATCGGCGTCCAGGCCAACGAATCCGCCTTCCGCGGCACGCTGAGCGGCCTCGCGGTGCTGGCCACCACCCCGTTCGACGAGACCGACACCGACAGCGCCCGCTTCGACGCCTATGCGGGCCGGGTCCAGACCCTGCTCAAGCCCGCCGACGGCCAGCCCTCGGTCCAGGGCATCGCCTCCGAGCTGAGCCTCGCCTCGGCCCAGATCGACACCCAGACGAGCCAGAACAAGGCCACCAAGGCGGTGCTGCAGAAGACCGTGGATGGTGTGGAGTCGGTTTCGACGGAGGAGGCGGCGACGAAGCTTTTGTCTCTGCAGACTCAGTTGCAGGCGAGCTATCAGGCGACGTCGATGCTGTCGAAATTGACGTTGACGAGTTATCTGTAAGGTCTCGGGGGCAATCTCACGGTCATTCCGGGGCTCGATGCAGTCGAGAGCCCGGGATCCATAAAAGCTGATGGTCCAGGATGAAGCGGATCGCGTCCGGCCTCGTTCTCCACCGTCAGCTTTTATGGATCCCGGGATCCGCTGCGCGGCCCCGGGATGACACGGAGGGTGACAGGATCGTCGGGCGAGTCGAACAGACCGTCAGTGAATCAAGAAACGCATCGCCGCGATGAGGATGCCGGCGAAGGCCGCGAGCATCGCACCGAGCTTGATCGTCATGCGCTGCTCGAGGAGCTTCATCTCCGACCGGACGGCGGCGAACTCGTTCCTGACATCCTTCTGAAACGCCGAGGCTTCCGCCCGAAGTGCGGTGAATTCCATCTTCATATCCGTCCGGAGCACAGCGATCTCCGACCGAACGGCGGCGAACTCGGCCGCTGTCTCGGATTTCGCCGGGACGTTGTCCTGAATGGCCGAGGAGATCGCTGCAGCCAACCCCTCCGCCTGCTCGGGCGAGAAGGCCGCATTCTCGCGCAGGTCGCGAGCGAGCTTCAGTGTGTCGAAGGCGAACATCGGCGACGGCAGCTCCTTCCGTAGAGGATAGGGGGCAGCCCGAGAAAGGGAAAGCCTCGGCGCAGCAGGTTGCGTGCCCGATCAGACGGCTTCCGGCGACGACGCGGATCCCTCCGCGGCCCCACCCTTCACCCGCGCCAGCACCAACTCCGTGAAGATCCGCGGGTGCGGCATCTCCGGCGCAGGCTGTCGGACCAGGGTCATCGGCGCCACCGGCGCAGGCCCGAGGATCGGGCGGTAGCGCACGCCCTCGGTCGCCAGCCGCGCCATCGAGCGCGGGACGATGGCGAGGGCGATGCCGGTCGCCACGAGGTTGACGACCGAGGCGAGCTGCGGCGCGTTCTGGGCGATGCGGGGCGAGAACCCGGCCGCCGCGCAGGCCGCCATGATGCCGTCGTAGAGCGCCCGGCCGTTGCGGCGCGGATAGACGATGAAGCCCTCGTTCGCGAGATCCGAGAGCTCCACCCCGTCGGTCCCGGTGGCCAGCCGATGGGTCGCCGGCAGGGCCACCACCATCGGCTCGTCGAACAGGTGGCGGGCCCAGAAATCGTCGACCTCGCCCTCGTCCGGGCGCATGAAGGCGACGTCGACCCGGCCGGCCCGGAAGGCGGCGAGCAGGCTCGCGGTCGTCTCCTCCAGAAGCTCGACCTGCACGTCCGGATAGGCGCTGCGGTAGTCGCGGATCGCCCCGGTCACCAGGGGGTGGAACGAGGCCGAGGAGGTGAAGCCGATGCGGATCTGGCCGACATCGCCGGTGGCGATGCGCCGGGCCCGGATCGTCGCCGCGTCGACGGCGGCCAGCACCGCCCGGGCATCGTCCGCGAAGGCGCGGCCGGGCTCGGTCAGCGCCACCCCGCGCGACAGGCGCTGGAGCAGGACGGTGCCGATCTCGGTCTCGAGGCTCTTGATCTGGTGGCTGAGCGCCGGCTGCGCGATGTTCAGCCGCTCCGCCGCCCGGGTGATGCTGAGATCGTCGGCCACCGCAACGAAGTAGCGAAGATGGCGAAGCTCCATCGCGCCGGTTTCCCCCTGATCCCCGGTTCCCGCCGGTGCCGACGGAGTCATGTCCGTCAGCCCTACGATAGAGGAGATCCGGGGGGGACCGCATGGCGCGCGACGGGAACGGCTTATCCGCGCGGCACGGTGTCCCGCACCGAGGGACGGTCGGCATGCGCGTCGCGGAAGGCCGCGACCGTCGGGCAGAGGCCGCGCCAGTCGTGGTCGGGGAAGCGGAACACCAGGTAGTCCAAAGCCGTGATCGCGGCGATCGCCGGCAGGCCGAAATCCTGGCTGCCGTCGAAGGCCGCATCGAGGCGCCGCAGGCCCTCCTGCATGGTGCGGAAGCGCTTCTTGCCGACGAGGCCGGTGTCGAAGTCCGGCGCCGACTTGCGGCCGATGATGATCGCCACCGCGGCGTCGAACACCCCGATCGCGACGCCCGCGGCCGAGAGCGCGGCGGGGCCGCCGGCCAGCACGGCGGGCGCAGGCCCGGTCGCGTCGAGGTGGCCGAGGATCAGCAGCGCTTCCGTGAGCCGCGTGCCGTCGTCGGTGACGAGGGTCGGCACGCGGCCGGCCGGGTTGGCGTCGAGGAAGGTCGGGTCGTCGGCCCAGGCATCGACGAAGGTGGTGTCGACGGCCTCGTTCAGGCCCTTCTCGATCAGCGCCATGCGGACGATGCGCACGAAGGGCGAGGTCGGGTTGGCGTAGAGCTTCATCGCGGGGGTTTCCGGTCAGAGCATTTTCCGACGAAGTGGATACCGGTTCGTCGAAGAAAATGCAGCAAGATCAAAGAACGAGAGCATTGCCCGATCGCAGCGCGATCGGGCAATGCTCTAGCCGGTGGTCAGGGGGCAGCCGCTCTTGTCGGCGGGGGTGAACAGCGTGTCGCCGGGAATCGTCTCGACGACGCGGTAGAGATCGGCCTTGCTCTTCGAGTCCTTCGGGCTCTTCACCTCGACGAGCATCATGTCCATCACCACCCGGCCGTTGGCCTGGATGCGCGGGTTGCCGTAGAAGCCGTCGTCGATCGGCAGCTCCTTCATCGCCTTGTTGACGGCGCCGGCCTCGTCGGTCCCGGCCTTCTCGACGGCTCTGAGATAGTGCCTCACTGAGGAGTAGGCGGCGGCGTGGCCCATGGTCGGCACCACGTTGCCGTTGCGGGCCATCAGGCGCTTGGCCCAGGCGCGGCTCGCCTCGTTGGCGTCCCAGTAGAAGTTCACCGCCATGCGGATCCCTTGCGCCACGTCGAGGCCGAGCGCCACGGTGTTGTTGGTGAAGACCAGCATCGCCACCACCTTCGAGGTGATGCCGAATTCCCGCGCCTGCTTGATGGTGTTGACGAGGTCCGGCCCGGCATTGGCGAGCCCGATCACGTCGGCGCCCGATGCCTGGGCCTGGATCAGCTGCGAGGAGATGTCGGTGGCGCCCAGCGGATGGCGGATCTCGCCGACCACCGTGCCGCCCGCGGCCTTCACCGCCTTGCCGGCATCCGCCGCCAGCCCGTGGCCGAAGACGTAGTCGGCGGTGATGAAGTACCATTTCTTGCCGCCGCTCTGCACCACGGCGCCCGCCACCGCCTTGGCGAGCTCGCCCGTCGAGGGCACCCACTGCGTGCCGTAGGGCGAGCAGCCGGGGCCGGAGAATTGCGAGGCGTAGCCGCCGGTCACCATCGTGGTGATCTTGCGCTCCTTGGCGTAGGCCTGCACGCCCAACCCCACCGAGCTGGCGCCGCCGAGCACGAAGGCGCTGACGCCGCGCTGGTCAACGAGCTGGCGGGCGAGGCCGGAGCCGATATCGGGCTTGTTCTGGTGGTCGACGCCGATCACCTCGATCGGTCGGCCCAGCACCTTGCCGCCGAAATCCTCCGCCGCCATCGTGGCGGCGAGCACCATGTTCGGCCCGCCATTGCCGGAATACATCCCCGACAGGTCCTCGATCACGCCGATGCGGAGCGGCGTCTCGGCGGCGAGGACGGGCGCGGTCAGCACCGTGGCGAACAGGCCGGCGACGGCGAGGCGTCGCGTCAGGGGCGTGCGGAGCATGGGGCGTTTCCTCGGCGATGGCATCGGTCTTCTGGCGCCCGTCGTGGAGCGTCGGAGCGATGCTTGATGATGGCCGGTTTATCGCGCCACTGCGCAGTCGCCGTCCAATAGTTTGCGCATCGCCCCGCCATCGTTTCCCGGTATGGCAGAACGTGACCTTGCGGACCTTGGCGGTGAGGACTCTGCGGGTGCGGCGCCCCGTCATCGTCGCCGGCTATGGCTGGCGCCCGATCTTTGTATTGGACGGCACGCCCGCCCGCGGGCGACACCGCCGGCACGACCGCGAGGGTTCGCATCGAAGCGCCCCGCACCCCGAGGAGACGCCCGCATGATCACCAGCTTCTACATGCCGACCCGGATCGTCTCAGGGTCCGGCGCGCTCGCCACCATCGGCACGCTCGCCCGCGACCTCAGGATGACGCGGGTGCTGGTCGTGTCCGATCCGGTCATCTCGGCGCAGGGGTTCCACGCGGATGCGCTCGCGGCCCTGGAGGGCGCCGGCCTGAAGGTCGCGCGCTTCGACGAGTGCGGGATCGACGCGCGCTGCTCGCATATCGACGACCAGGGCGAGCGGGTGCGCCGGGACGGCATCGACGGGGTGGTGTGCATCGGCGGCGGCTCGGTGATGTGCACCGGCAAGGGCATCGCCATCGTGGCGACGAACCACAAACCCATGGCGGAATGCACCGGCGTCGGGCAGTTCGACCGCAAGGCGCTGCCGATGATCATGGTGCCGACCACCGCCGGCTCCGGCTCGGAAGTGTCGCAATGGACCATCGTCAAGGACGAGGTGCGCCATCTGAAGCTCCTCGGCGGCGGTCCCCTGAGCTTTCCCGACGCGGCGATCCTCGACCCTGTCACCTTGCGCTCGCTGCCGATGCACGTCGCGGCTTTGCCGGCGGTCGACGCGCTGACCCACGGCGTCGAGGCCTATTTGAGCGGCATCGCCTCGCCGCTGACCGACGCGGTGGCGCTCGCCGCCGTGCGGCTCCAGGCCGCCTCCTTGCGCGCCTCGATCAATTCCGACGACGACCGCGCCCGCGAGGACAACCTGGTCGCCTCCTGCATGGCCAACATCGCCTGCGGCAATGCCCGGCTCGGCCACGGCCACGCCCTGTCGCTGCCGCTGGAGGGCCATCTCGACCTGCCCCATCCCTACGGCGTCGGGGTCCTACTGCCGCACGTGATCGCGTTCAACCTCGCGGTGCTGCCGGCCAAGGTGCGCCCCCTCGCCGAGGCCTTGGAGGTCGAGACCACGGGCCTGTCGCGCCAGGAGATGATCGAATCTTGCGCCGACGCGGTGCGGGCGCTCTACGCCGATATCGGCTTCCCGGAGCGCTTCACCCCCGAGCAATTGCCCCGCGACCGGGTCCGCGAGATGGCGCTCCGCGCCGTGCCAGGCCTCTATGCCGGCATCGCCGCCAAGGATTTCGACCCGGCGAGCGCCCACGACCGCACGATCATCGCGAGCCCGGCGGCGCGCAAGATGACGGTCAGGCAGGCGGAGGAGATCTTTGGGCGGTGCGTGGCGTAGTCGGTCGATACGCGCTGCGGATCTGACGTCCTCCGCGTCATCCCGGGGCCGCGAAGCGGAGCCCGGGGTGCCGAAGGCACGCCCAGAACCGCAGGAGGTCGAGAATGGAGCGGAACGCCTTTCGCCTCGTTCAGCACCACCTGCGTTTCTGGATTCCGGGCTCCGCTTCGCGGCCCCGGAATGACCCTGAGTGTTCGGAGATGGTGCGAAGAATTCAGCAACGCCTTGGTCGCTCGTCACCCGAAGGATCGATGCGTCTGATCCCGCCCGCGCCACGGTCGGGCCCGTGAAATCCCGCCGCGGGCGTGTCCCCCACGCCATGGCGCGCCATCGCCCACCATGCTTCTCTCCACCCCGAACGGGAGGGCCGGCTCATGCGCACGACATCGATGATCCTCGCGGCCGCCCTGTTCGCGGCGTCCGTGGCGGTCCTGCCGGCCTACGCGCTCGACATCCGCGAGCTCCCCATCGCCAAGGCGCCCGAGGCCTGCCCGCACGAGGGGCCCGGCTTCACCCGGGTCGTCCCCGGCGGTCCCTGCATGCGGATCAGTGGCCGGGTGCGGGCCGAGGCCGGGACGCCGGTTCACGCCCGCCCCGGGGCCGGGCTCGACGGGGCGGCGCGCGGCGTGGTCAGCGCCTCCGGCCGGGTCGCGATCGACACCCGGACGCAGACCGATTACGGCCCGGCCCGGGCCTATATCCGCCTCGGCACCAGCCACTAAGCAGAGTTGCCTGGCGCAACTCTGCTTAGTTTATTGATTTTGCATCATTCTTACCGCCGAACCGGTGACCACTTCGGCGAATGATGCATAGCCTACAGGCTGCGCGACAGCACCAGCGGCGCGCTGCGGCGGTGGCCGTAGGGGGAGGGGGCCGGCCGGCTGCCGTAGCCGGTCCCATAACCCTTGGGCTCGGCGTTGCGGGTCAGCTCCGTCGAGAGGTTGCGCAGCAAGCCCTCCGAGATCGCCCGGGCGGTCGCCAGCACCGCCTGGTTGGCCGCGACCGTCTCCGAGAAGCGGCCATGCGCCTCGCGGAGCGCCGCGACGCCGTCGGGCGCGAAGCGGGCGAGCGCCACGGCATTCGCCTTCACCGCCTGCAGGCCCTGGAGGTAGGCGCCGGCGAGCGCCGTCTTCTGCGGCGCCTCGGCCAGGCCCTCGGCGAGGCGCCCGACCCGGATGTGGTCGCTCTCGCGCCCGAGCAGGGTCTCGAGCTCGCGCATGGTGCCCAGCGTCTCGGCGACGAGGCGCTCGGCGGCCGCGGCATCCGCGACCGGGGCGGGGCGGACGGCCTCAGCCATTGGCGCCTCCCTGGAGCCGCAGCATCTCGCGCATCACCTGGTCGCCGATGCCGATGCCGCCGCTCTTCACGATCGACTGGGCGTATTCCTTGTTGAGCATCGAGCGGTAGACGCCGCCGCCGGTGCCGTTCTCGCCAAGCGGCCCGTCGGTGCCCTGCGAGCGGTTGAGCACGTCGAGGCTCTGCTCCAGGAACATCGCCTCGAAATCCTTGGCGGTCTTCTGGATCTTGGTCTTGTCGCCGGCGGGTGCCGTGGTGTTGCCGGTGAGCGCCGACAGCCCGGAGGCGGCGGCCCCGGCGAGGGCCTGGCCGACCGCCATTCCGGCAGAGGCCGCGAGGGGAGCAAGCGGTAGCATCGGCGTTCAGTCCTCGGGTTCGACAGAAGAAGGGCAGGGTGGAGGGGCCGGCGTCACATCACTTCGATGTCGGCTTGCAGCGCGCCGGCGGTCTTGATCGCCTGGAGGATCGAGATCAGGTCGCGCGGGCCGATGCCGAGTGCGTTGAGCCCGTCGACCAGTTCGCGCAGGGTCACGCCCTCCTTGACCAGGGCGAGCTTGTTCTTCTCGCCGGCATCGACCTTGAGGGCGGTGCGCGGCACCACCACGGTCTCGCCGTTGGAGAACGGCGCCGGCTGGCTCACCTGCGGCTGCTCGGTGATGGTGACGGTGAGGTTGCCCTGGGCGACCGCCACGGTGGAGACCCGCACGTCGCGGCCCATCACGATGATGCCGGAGCGCTCGTCGATCACCACCCGGGCGGTCTGGTCGGGCTCGACCTTCAGCTGCTCGACCTCGGTGAGCAGCCGGATCATGTTGCCCTGGTAGCGCGCCGGCACCTGCAGGGTGACCGTGGAGGGGTCGGTCGGCTCGGCGGTGTCGGCGCCCATGAAGTCGTTGATCGCTGCGGCGATGCGCTTTGAGGTGGTGAAGTCGGGGTTGCGCAGCGACAGGCGCAGGCACTTCTGCTCGTTGAGCTTGAAGGCGATCTCGCGCTCGATCACCGCCCCGTTGGCGATGCGCCCGTTGGTCGGCACGCCGCGGGTGATCTTGGCCGCGTCGCCCTCGGCCTGGAAGCCCGCGATGGCGAGCGACCCTTGCGCCACCGCATAGGCCTCGCCGTCGGCGGCGAGCAGCGGGGTGACCAGCAGCGTGCCGCCCTGGAGCGACTTGGCGTCGCCGAGCGACGACACCGTGACGTCGATCCGGGTGCCCTGCGCGGCGAAGGGGGGGAGGTTCGCCGTCACCATCACGGCGGCGAGGTTGGCGGTGCGCATCGTGGCGCCCCGCGTGTTGACGCCGAGCCGCTCCAGCATCGCCTGCACCGACTGCTTGGTGAAGGGCGCGTTGTTGAGCGTGTCGCCGGTGCCGTTGAGCCCGACCACGATGCCGTAGCCGATGAGCTGGTTGCTTCGCATGCCCTCGACGCTGGCGAGGTCCTTCACCCGCGACAGGGCGAGGGCGGGCTGGGCGGCGACGAGGGCCAGAAAGGCGAGGACGAGGAGGCGAAGGCGCATGACGGGGTCCCGAAACTCGAAGGGCAGATTGCCAGGACCGTGCCAGCCCCCGCGCCACCCGTAAGTCTCTGGTAAGGTTACCGATCCGTTTCTCGCACTCGCCGGCGGCGGGCGTCCCGGGCCCGGTCGTTTTCGCCTGGCGGCAAGATCTGCCGCCTCGTTTACGGCGCATTCACCATACCGGGGCGAGGTTTGCGGGACAGAAGCGAACCTTCGTGACCCGGACCCGATCCCATGCGTGTCGACACCCGCCTCGCGGCCACCCCCCTGTCGGGGGCCGGCTCGCGCACCCTGCCGGCAGGCGGCGTGTTCACCCTCGGCACGGAGGGCGCGCGGGGACCGACCAGCGCCGGCAGCGCGATGCCGCTCGCCAACCTCAGTGCCATCCTGACCCTCCAGGGCCAGGATGAGATCGCCGCCGACCGCCGCCGCCGGGCGACGAAGCGCGGCCACGACCTCCTCGATTCCCTCGACCGCCTCAAGGCCGCCCTGCTCGGCGGCCGCGTCGCCGCGAGCGAGTTGCAGGCCATCGCCGGCCGCCTCGCCGAACGCAACGGCACCACCGGCGATCCCCGCCTCGACGACCTGATCGGCCAGATCGAATTGCGGGCGCAGGTCGAGCTGGCGAAGCTCGGGATGGCGGGGACTTGACGGGCCGGTGAATGACCATAGCCTCCTGAAGGGAAGGCGTATGCAGGTGCGAAAAGACGGCGACGCGCTGGAAGGATGAATTTTCTAGCTTGCGCCAAAAACTTCCGCTGTCTTCGCTTGCATCTTTAGATATTCCTTCAAATTTCTAAGAAATGCTCCGGCCATTCCAAGGCCGGAGCCCCTGTCGATGAGCGTCCTCACATCCATCCGCGGGAGGCTGGTCGCGCTCCTGGTGATCCTGGCTGGGCTGATCGCCGCGGCCCTTGGGGGCGGGGGGTGGGGTGTCGCCGCGATGCGGGACGCGATCGAGCACATCTATAGCGGCCGCGTCGTGCCCCTGCGCGACCTGAAGTCGGTCGCCGATCTCTACGCCGTCAACATCGTCGACACCTCGCACAAGCGCCGCGCCGGCAGCCTGACCGCGGCCGAGGCGCTGCGCAATGTCGAGCAGGCCCTGGGGCAAGTGGACGATCACTGGTCGGCCTACCGGAACAAGGTGATGAGCCCGCGTGAGACCCGAATCGCCCGGGAGGTCGAGGCCGCGATGGCGCGCGCCAAGCCCGTCATCGCCCGGTTGGTCGGCCTCCTGCGCAGCGAGGACGCGCCCGGCCTCGCCGCCTTCGTCACCCGCGACCTGTACCCGGCGATCGACCCGATCTCCGAGGCGGTGGGAGACCTGGTCGACCTGCAGCTCGACGAGGCGCGCGACGGCGAGGTAGCGGCCGACGCCCTCTACCGCCTGCTCGCCTGGATCCTGCTCGGGGTGGTGCTGGTGGCGGCGCTCGCCCTCGCGATCGCCAGCCGGATCGTGCTCGCCGGCGTCTCGATGCCGCTGACCCGCATCACCGGCCAGATGCAGGCCCTCTCGAACGGCGATCTCACGGTCACGGTCACCGACCGGGACAAGCGGGACGAGATCGGGACGCTCGCCCGCGCCCTGCAGGTGTTCAAGGACGCCCTGACCACCAAGCGGGAGGCGGACCGCGCCGCAGCCCTGGAGGCTGACGCGAAGATGCGTCGCGCCGAGCACCTCGACGGCTTGACCCGCGCTTTCGAGACCCGCGCGATGGCGCTGAGCCGCGGCGTCGCCGTCGCCGCATCCGGCATGGAGGCGGCGGCCGGCACGATGGCCGCCACCGCCGAGGCGACCACCGGGCAGTCGGTGACCGTGGCGGCCGTGTCCGAGCAGACGTCGGCCAACGTGCAGACCGTGGCGAGCGCGACGGAGGAACTCGCCGCCTCGATCCAGGAGATCGCCGCCCAGGTCGGCCAGTCGGCCCGGATGGCTGCCGCCGCCCGGGACGAGACGCGGCGCTCGGACGAGGTGGTGCAGGCCCTGGCCTCCGGCGTCCGGGCGATCGGCGACGTCGTCGGGCTAATCTCGGGGATCGCCGGCCAGACCAACCTTCTCGCCCTGAACGCCACCATCGAGGCGGCCCGGGCCGGCGAGGCGGGGCGGGGCTTCGCGGTCGTCGCCGCCGAGGTCAAGGCCCTGGCGGAGCAGACGACGCGGGCCACCGAGGAGATCGCCCGCCAGATCGGCGCGATCCAGGCCGGGACCGGCGGGGCGGTCGATGCCATCGCGGCGGTCGGCCGGCGGATCGGCGCGATGGACAGCATCGCGGCGGGCGTCGCCGCGGCGATGGAGGAGCAGGGGGCGGCAACCCAGGAGATCGCCCGGAACGTGCAGCAGGTCTCCCGCGGGACCGGTGCCGTGACGGACGCCATCGCCGCGGTGCGCGACGGTGCCGGCGAGACCGGTGCGGCGGCGGCCCAGGTTCTCGACGCGGCGCAGGAGATGTCCCGCTCCGCCGAGGAGTTGCAGCGGGCGGTAGTCGGGTTCCTGAGCGACGTGCGGGCGGCGTGAGCGGGCCAGCCCGGCCGTTGACGCACCACCGCCGCTCCCCCACAACAGCGCCCGCTCGGGACGGGCGGCCTTGATGTCGCCGCAAGACCCGCGTCACCCAGAAGACCCGCGTCACCCCGGCCGCGATGCTGTTCAATTCCTTCCCGTTCCTCCTCGGCTTCCTGCCGGTGGCGCTCGTTCTCCACGCCCTCGTGGCCTTGCACCGGCCGGGCTGGCGGCTGCCGCTGCTGGTCCTCCTGTCGCTCGTCTTCTACGGCTGGTGGGACCCGTTTTTCGTGCCGCTGCTGGTGGCGTCGATCGGGCTGAACTGGCTCGTCGCGCGCTGGTTCGCGAGAAGTCGCGCCGCCCTGCTGATCCCGCTCGCCATCGCGGCGAACCTCGCGGTCCTGGCCCTGTTCAAGTATGCGGGGTTTCTCGCCGGCCTCGCGGCGCTCCTGCCGGGGCTCCACGACCTGTCCCGGCCGAGCCTCGCCCTGCCGCTCGGCATCTCGTTCTTCACCTTCCACCACGTGATGTACCTGACCGACCTGCGCGCCGGCCGGGCGCCGCAGATGGACCTGACGCGCTACGCCCTCTACATCGCGTTCTTCCCGCAGGTGCTCGCCGGGCCGCTGGTGCGCTGGAGCGAGATCCTCCACCAGTTCGACGAGAAGCCCTACGCGCGCGCCGATGCCGCCGAGCGGATCGGGCGGGGCCTGATGCTGCTCTGCATCGGCCTCGCCAAGAAGGTCTTCCTCGGCGATCCGCTCGCGGCCTACGCCAATCCGGTCTTCGAGGCGGCCGCCGCCGGCAAGGTCGTGAGCGTGGCGGAGGCCTGGCAGGGCACGCTCGCCTTCACGTTCCAGATCTACTTCGATTTCTCCGGCTACACCGACATGGCGCTGGGTCTCGCGCTGCTGTTCGGGATCGTGCTGCCGCAGAACTTCGACGTGCCCTACCGCGCCACCTCCCTGCGGGAATTCTGGCGGCGCTGGCACATGACCCTGTCGCGTTTCCTGCGCGACTACCTCTACATCCCGTTCGGCGGCAACCGCCGGGGTTTTGGCGTTCAGATCGCCGCGCTCTTCGCCACGATGACGCTCGGCGGCCTGTGGCACGGCGCCGGCCTCACCTTCGTCGCCTGGGGGGCGGCGCACGGCGCAGGGCTGGGGGCCGGCACCCTGTGGCGCCGGGCCGGGCTTCCGATGCCGGCGCTGCTCGGCTGGGCCCTCACCTTCGCCTTCGTGGCGCTGACCTGGGTGCTGTTTCGCGCCACCAGCTTCGAGGCGGCGATGGCGGTGTTCAAGGGGCTGTTCGGCCTCGCGCCGGTCGGTCACGGCTTCAAGTGGCGCGCCTTCGTGCCCGCCGCCCTGGTGGCGCTGGTCGGGCCGACCGCCTGGGCGGCGGTCCACCGGCTGCCGCCGCGGCCGGCCCTGGCCCTCGCCTTCGCGGTGCTCCTCGTCGCGGTGCTGCTGCGCATCGGTGACGACGCCAATTACGAGTTCATCTACTTCCAGTTCTGAGGGGGCCGATCCGATGCGCGCTGACCCTCCCGCCTCGCCCGAGGCCGCATGGCGCCGCTTCTCCGTCCGCCTCGTCGTCGCGGCGGGGCTGCTGCTCCTCGGCTACCTCGCGCTCGCGCTCGCGGTCGATCCCTACGACACCGGCCGGCCCCGGCTCCTCGACCGCGACGGCGTGCGCCCGCAGGGGCCGCGCACCGCCACGGCGAGCCGGGGGCGCGACCCGGCCTTCGCGGCGGCGATCATCGGCAACTCGCACATCCAGCTCATCCGGCCGGCGAACCTGCGCGAGGCGACCGGCCTCCCGTTCGTCCAGCTCGCGGTGCCGGGCACTGGGCCGGGCGAGCAACTGCTCATCGCCGACTACTTCCTGCGCCACCATCCGCGGGCGCGGGCCCTGGTGATCGGGGCCGATTCGTTCTGGTGCACCGGCGATCCGGCCCTGCCGATGCAGCGGCCCTTCCCGGCCTGGCTCCTCGCCGAGGACTGGGCGAGCTACCTGCGCGGCCTCCTGCGGGTGCGCGTCGTCGGAGAGGTCGTCAACCGGATCGGCTGGGCCCTGCGGACCGCGCCGCGCCGGGCTGCGCCGGACGGCTACTGGGATTACGAGCCGGATTACCTCGCCCTCGGCGATCCCGACATGCCGGCGCGGGTCGCCTCCCGCGCGCTGCAGGCTCCGGCCGATCCCGATCCGGGGGAGGGCGGGCCCGACTTCCCGGCGGCGGCCGCCTTACGCGCCCTGGCGGAGCGCTTGAGCCCGGACACGGCTTTGGTCCTGGTCTTCCCGCCGGTCTTCGCGGCGACGAAGGCCCGGCCCGGCACGCCCCGGGCCGCGGCGGAGGCCGCCTGCCGCGCCGCGCTCGCCGGCGCGGTCGCCCCGCGGGGCCGCGTCGTCGACTGGTCCGGCGACCGGCCCGAATTGCACGATTCCACCCTGTTCTTCGATGCCAGCCACTACCGCCAGCCGCTCGCCCGCCGCATCGAGGCCGACATCGCCGCCGCCCTGCGGGAGGCGAGGGCGACCGGTACAGATGCTCCACGACCGTGACACGTTTGCAGCAGGGCACCGGCGTCCCCTGGTCCGGTCCTTGCGTGCCGGTGCAGGGACATTGTGATGTCGTGCAGCCTCAATTATAGGGCTGCGCCAAGTGGGCCGCGGCCATGATGCCGGCTGCGGTCAGGACAACAGCGGTTTTCCGAGGGGCGCGATGGCGAAGATCGTGATCGAGGAGGGTTATGCCCCCAATGACGCCGAGCCCTTCATGAACGAGCGTCAGCGGGAGTATTTCCGGCGCAAGCTCCAGGGTTGGAAACAAGACATTCTGCGCGAGGCCCAGGACACCCTGGTGGCGCTGCAGAGCGAGAACGAGAATCACCCCGACCTGACCGACCGCGCCTCGTCGGAGACCGACCGGGCGATCGAGCTCAGGGCGCGGGACCGGCAGCGCAAGCTGATCGCCAAGATCGACGCGGCCCTGTCCCGGATCGAGGACGGCTCCTACGGCTATTGCGAGGAGACCGGCGAGCCGATCTCGCTCAAGCGCCTGGAGGCGAGGCCGATCGCGACCCTCTCGCTGGAGGCCCAGGAGCGCCACGAGCGCCGGGAGCGGGTGTACCGGGACGATTGAGGGTCACCGCTCTTGAACCCTCCCCCGCAGAGGGGGGGAGGGTTCACGCGCTGCGCCCGTGCGGTTCATCCTTGCAGTACTGAGAAACGAGAGCGGCCCCGGCGGGGAGTGCCGGGGCCGCGCCGCGTCCGGGCGGCTCAAGGGGGGAGCGGGCCGACCGGTGCGGGATCTCTGGTGACCGCTCGTCAGAACGGCACCGTTCGGTGCGAACGTTCCGTTCGCTAGAACGGCAGCACGATGTCCAGGAATTGCTGGCCGTAGCGCGGCTGCTGCACGTCGGTGATCTGGCCGCGGCCGCCATAGGCGATGCGGGCCTGGGCGATCTTGCTCGAATCGATCGTGTTGTCGGACTCGATGTCTTCCGGCCGCACCACGCCGCCGACGATCAATTCGCGCACCTCGAAGTTGATGCGGATCTCCTGGCGGCCTTCCAGCACCAGGTTGCCGTTCGGCAGCACCTGCGTGACGATCGCCGCCACGTTGGTGGTCACCGTCTCGGCCCGCTGCACCGAGCCGGCGCCATCGTTCGAGGTGGTGGAGTCGGTCGTCAGCATCTTCGCCGGATCGATGCCGGCGAGCAGCTTGGTCTTGGTCTCGAGGCCGAAGGCGTTCGGCATCCCGAACGATTCGCTGTTCGAGCGCGAGCGCTTGGTCTCGTTGTTCAGGTTCGCCTTGTCGGTGACGTTGATCTTCACCGTGACGAGGTCGCCGACCTTGGCGGCGCGCTGGTCCTTGAAGAAGGCGCGCGAGCCGGTGCGCCAGAGCGAGTTCGAGGCGTAGGAGACCGGCTGCACGTCCGGCATCGGCAGCCGCACCGGGCGGTAGCCCGGTTGCGCGGTCGGGTCGTCGATCGCCGAGAGCACCGGCGTCGCGCCGATATTGGTGAGCCGGTCGGCGGTGTTGCAGCCGGCGAGCAATGCGCCCGATAAGCAGAGGAGGGCGAGGCGGGTCACGGTCATCGCAAGCCTCCTCACGGCCGGGCCGAGGCGAGCCGGGCCGGGGCGGCCGGGGCCGCCGCCGCCACGGGCATGATCGGCGCCACGGTGACGCGGCCGGGGCCGATCACGGTGGCCTGGATCACCTTCTTGGAGACCGGGTTGATCACCCCGATCACCGCCCCGAGGGGACCGCCCTCGCGGGCCTGGCCGCGCAGGGCCAGGGCCACGCCGGGGGTCTCGTACACGATGGTGACCGCCTCGCCGCGGGCGACGAGGTCGGGCCGGCTCAGCTCGCCGGCGCGCAAAGCCGTGCCGGCCCCGAGCGACTTCTGCGCCACCTGGCCGATGAAGGCGGCGGCATCCGCCGCGCTGTCGGCCGGCAGGCCCTCGCGCGGGCGGCGCTCGACCGCGATGTCGGGGGCCGACAGCGTCTCGCCCCGGTTGACCGCCCGGGTCAGCACCGCGACGTCGGCCATCTCGACCACCTGGCCCGAGACCCGCAGCGAGGCCTGGCGCTCGCCCACCACCACCAGGGCGGAGACCCGGCGGCTGCGCGGATCGTAGGTGACTTCCTGCGCGGTCACCGACGCGATCAGGTCCGGCGGCACGGTGAGCAGAGGCGGCTCGCCCTCGAAGGCGACCGTGACGAAGCCGGCATCGAGGCCGCGGACCTTGGCGAGCGCCGCCTTCACGGCGCCCTCGATCTCAGGCGCAGCGATGCGGCGGGCCGCGCGCTGGACCGAGATCTGGAGCCGGCCGCCGCTCTCCGGCGCGTCGAGCCCGAGCCCGGCCGTCGCCTCGACGATGCGCCGGACCTGGATCGTGCCGGAGGTGCCGAGCGCGGGCGCCCGGAACAGCGCCTTCTGGGCGAGCGCTGGCGGCGCCCCGGCGACGAGGTCGCCGAGCGTGATCACGTCGCGCTCGGCGGTGATGTCGCCCTTGAGCGCGAGGCGGGCGCCTTCCGCCAGCACCGGCAGGGTGAGGAAGCCGAGCGCCAGTAGCGTGAGCGCGGTGCGCGAGAGGATGCCGGGCCCGAGCAGGGCGCGGCGGGCGTCCCGACGGGCGGGAGCGCGGACGACGGGCGCGAGATCGATCATCGGAGCGCTCATCCGCGGAACATCTGCGAGGTGGTGGAGAGCATCTGGTCGGCGGCGGTCACGACCTTCGAGTTCATCTCGTAGGCGCGCTGCGCGGCGATCAGCGACGAGATCTCCGAGACCGCGTTGACGTTGGCCTCTTCGAGGTAGCTCTGCTGCAGGTTTCCGAACCCGTCGGTGCCGGGATTGCCGGTGATCGGCGGGCCGGAGGCCAGGGTCTCGACGAACAGGTTGTCGCCGATCGATTCCAGGCCGACCTTGTTGACGAACCGGGCCATCTGGATCTGGCCGAGGTTCTGCGGCGCGGTCTGGCCCGGGATCTGCGCCTGCACGATGCCCGAGGCGCTGATGGTCACGGCGGTGGCGTTGTTCGGCACCGTGATGTTCGGGTTCATCAGGTAACCCTCGCGGGTGACGATCTGCCCCTGCGCGTCGAGGTCGAACGAGCCGTCGCGGGTGTAGGAGGTGCGCCCGTCCGGCATCGTGACCTGGAAAAAGCCCTCGCCGCGCACGGCGATGTCGTAGGTCTTCTCGGTCGAGGTGAGGGTGCCCTGCGACATCACCCGGGCGGTCGAGGTGGTCTTCACGCCCGAGCCGAGGGCGAGGCCCGCCGGCAGCTGGTTGTTCTGGTCCGAGGTCGCGGTGCCGGCCCGGCGCAGGTTCTGGTAGAGCAGATCCTGGAAATGCGCCTGCTGGCGCTTGTAGCCGGTGGTGCGCAGGTTCGCGATGTTGTTCGAGATGACTTGGACGTTGAGTTCCTGGGCCGCCATGCCGGTGGCGGCGGCGTAGAGCGCGCGCATCGTCTAAGGCTCCCGGTTACGCGTTGCCGACGTCGGCGAGGCGCTGGATCGCCTGGCCGCGCATCGAATCGAGCCGCGAGACCGTGTCGGAGACGAGCTGGTAGACCCGGCTCACCTCCAGCATCCGGGTCATCGCCAGCACCGGGCGGACGTTCGAGCGCTCGAGCGCACCGGGCTCGATCCGCCCCTGGGGGCCCGCGGGCTGGGCGGGCGTGTTCGACGAGTAGAGGTTGGCGCCGGCATTCGTCAGGCCTTGCGGATCCGCGAAGGTGACGAGGCGAAGCTTGCCGCGGGTACCCTGGTTGGTCGAGACCGTGCCGTCCGGCCCGATCGCGAGCCCGGTCTCCTGCTGGCCGATCTGGATCGGACCGCCGTCGCCGAGCACGGCGTAGCCGTCGCTCGTCACGATCTGGCCTTGCGCGTTCATCTCGAAGGCGCCGTTGCGGGTGTAGCGCTCGCCCTGCGGCGTCTGCACCGCGAAGAAGGCCTCGCCGCGGATCGCCGCGTTGAGCGGGTTGCCGGTCGGCTCGATCGGCCCCTGCTGCAGGTCGAGGGGCGTCGCCGCATCGATGACGTAGGACACCTTGCGGTCGGGGGGCTGGAAGGTCTCCGCGCTCGCCTTCGGCATCAGGTATTCCTGGAAGCGCGTCGCGCGCGCCTTGAAGCCCGTCGTGGTGACGTTGGCCATGTTGTTGGCGATGACCTCGAGCTCGCGGCCCAAGGCCATCTGGGACGAGAGCCCGATTAACTGAGCATTCTGCACCGGCTACTCCCCGACGATGCGTGGTGACGGGCCACCCCGCTCCCCAGCGGCGGACCCGAAAACCTCATCGCAGGCTCCGTGCCAGGCCGGGCCACGGGGATTTCTGCTGCTATGGCAAATGCTTGGTTAATCTGAGGCGCCGCCGGAGCCCGGCGTTTCGTGCCGACCCGGCAGGATCGACCGGGCAGAAATTGCCGCCTTAACGCCGCGTTAACCGTCTTCGCACACTCTCTGGCAACGGTCCGGCGACGGATTCTCAAGGGTTGGACGGCGGGCGATGGCCAAGAAGCCGAAGAAGGCCCCGGCGCCGGAGGGCGAGGGGGAAGGCGAGGAGGGGGCGGTCCCCGCCGCCAAGAGCCGGAAGAAGCTGATCCTCATCGGCGCCGCCGCCGTGCTGCTGGCGGCCGGGGGCGGCGGCGGCTTCATGGTGATGCGCAGCCGCGCGGCCCATGCCGAGAAGTCGGCCGCCGAGCAGAAGGTGCCGGTCGCGTTCATGGACATCCGCGAGATGACCATGAACCTGATGCCCGAGCCCGGGCAGACCCAGCCGCGCTTCGTGCGCCTGAAGGTCGCCCTGGAGGTGCGGGACGCTCGTGTGGCTTCCGAGATCCAGCCGCTGATGCCGCGGGTCGAGGACACCTTCCAGGTCTTCGTGCGCGACCTGCGCGTCGGCGACTTCGAGGCTGCCGGCGGCACCTACCGCCTGCGCGAGGAGCTGCTGCGCCGGGTCAACGTGGCGGTCTACCCCGCCAAGGTCGACGCCGTGCTCTTCAAGGACTTCATCATCCAATAACAATCCTCTAGCGGGATTTGGTGCTTCCGTGGCCGGACCTGACGACAACGACGACGACTGGGCCGCGGCCCTGATGGAGCAGGGCGGAGGCGGCGACGCCTCGCTCGCGGAGGAATGGGGTGCGGCCCTGGCCGAGCAGGGCACCACCGCGCAATCGAGCGACATGGCGGCCGAATGGGCCAACATGATCGACGAGGGCGAGTCGGAGAACCTGCCCGAGCTCGCCGGCAACGACCGCATCCTGAACCAGGAGGAGATCGACCAGGTCCTCGGCTTCTCGCTGCGGGAGCTCTCGGCCTCGGGCGCGGGCGGTATCCGGGCCATCGTCGATTCGGGCGTCGTCTCGTACGAGCGCCTGCCGATGCTCGAGATCGTCTTCGACCGGATGATCCGGTTGCTGTCGACGAGCCTGCGCAACTTCTTCCAGGACAACGTCGAGGTCACGCTCGACAACATCACCTCGGTGCGCTTCGGCGACTACCTGAACGCGATCCCGCTGCCGACCCTGCTCGGCGTGTTCCGGGCCGATGCCTGGGAGAATTCGGGCATCGTGACGGTGGAGTCGAACCTCGCCTACTCGACTCTCGACCTCCTGCTCGGCGGCAAGCGCGGCGGATCGAGCATCCGCCTCGACGGGCGGCCGTTCACGCCGATCGAGATGCAGCTGGTGCGGCGGATGGTCGAGATCATCCTGACCGACCTCGAGGCGTCGTTCCAGCCGCTCTCGCCGGTGCGCTTCCTCATCGACCGGATCGAGACCAACCCGCGCTTTGCCACCATCACCCGGCCGGCCAACGCCGCGATCCTGATCGACCTCAAGCTCGACATGGAGGGCCGCGGCGGCCTGCTCCAGATCCTCTTTCCCTACGCGGCGATCGAGCCGATCCGCGACCTGCTCCTGCAGAGCTTCATGGGCGAGAAGCTCGGCCGCGACCACATCTGGGAAAGCCATCTCGCCACCGAGATCTTCCAGGCCGACGTCGCCGTCGAGGCGGTGCTGCACGAGATGTCGCTGCCGTTGCGCCGGGTGCTGTCGCTGGAGGTCGGCGACACCATCATGTTCGACGCCAAGCCCACCGACCTCATCACCCTGCGCTGCGGCGACTGGGCGATGACGCAGGGCCGGATCGGCCGCCTCGAGGACAGCATCGCCGTGCAGGTGACCCGCCCCTTGCGCCGCGCCCGCACCACCCTCGCGGCCTTCGAGGCCTCGATGCAGAACCGCAACGACGGTTGAAGCCCGCCATGCGTCCCGTCACCTCCCTCTTCTCCCGCAGCGAGGCCGTTTCGTGAGCCTGATCGTCAGCATCCTGGCCGACCTGCTGGTGGCGGTCCTCCTCGTCGCCTGCATCGGTACCTCGGTCAGCCTCGGCCGCCGCATCACCCGCCTCAAGGGCGACGAGACGGCGATGCGCCAGACCATCGGCGACCTGATGGTGGCGACGGAATCCGCCGAGCGGGCGATCCTCGGCCTGCGCACCACTTTGGCCGAGTGCGACCGCACGCTCGCCGAGCGCCTGCGGCTCGCCGAGCGCACCAATGCCGACCTTGCCGCCCAGCTCCAGGCCGGCGACGAGGTGCTCTCGCGCATCGGCCGCATCGTTTCCCAGGCCCGGGCGGCGGTGCCCGGCGAGGCGGCGCCCCAGGCCGCGTTCGGGCAGACCGCCCAGCCCGCCTTCGCCCAGCCCGCCTTCGCGCCGCAGGCCGAGGCCGCGCCGGCCTACGCCCCCGCCGCGCCGGCGGCCCCCGTTCCGCCGCCTGCGCCCGAGCCGCGGCCGGTCTCCACCGGCGAGCGCCTCGGCGCCGCCGCCGCCGCCGCCCGCGCCCTCAGCGAGCGGGCCCTGAGCCGCCTGCAGGCCCAGGCCGCATGACCCTCGCGCTGCTCCTGCGCCGCTTCGCCGGGCTGCCGCCGACGGAGAGCCCGCCCGCCGCGGCCGGCATCGCGGCGCAAGCGGCCGCCACGCCCGGGGCCGCGGCGCCGAAGGCCGCCGCCCCGACTCCCACGGCTGCGGCACCGGGCGCCGCGGCGGCGAAGCCCGCCGGCACGCTGCCCGCCCGGGTCCCGCAGGCCCCCCCCTCCGTCGCCGTGATGGTGCAGCGCCTGCTGGCGAACCCGGTCTGGCGCGGGCCGACGATCCGCCTGCGCCTCGTCGACGCCGTGGCGGTGGCAGCCGCGGGGCTCCTGCTCCTGAAGGTCCTCGCCCTCCTCGAGGCCGGGCCGTCCACCGGCGCCCGCTTCGCCGAGTTCCTGGTCCATGCCCGCTCCGGCTACGAGCCCCTCGACCCGACCATCACCGGGTCGCTCTCGCCGAAGGAGGCCGCGCCGGCGCCCGCATCCCCGCCGCCGGAGGCGCCCCGGCCAGTGCCCGAGCCGGCCTCGTCCTCCGAGCGGGCGATCCTGGAGAAGCTCGGCGCCCGGCGCGACGCCCTGCAGCAGCGCTCGCGCGACCTCGAGACCCGCGAGCAGCTGATCGAGAATGCCGAGCGCAAGCTCGAGACCCGCATCAACGACCTCAAGACCCTGGAGCAGAAGGGCGACGACGCGGCGGCCAAGCGTGCCGAGGCGGAAGCCGCCGGGCTCAAGTCCCTGGTGACGATGTACGAGACGATGAAGCCGAAGGAGGCCGCCCGGGTCTTCGACCGACTGAAGCTCGAGGTGCTGGTGCCGGTGGTGGTCGGCATGAATCCGCGCAAGATGGCCGAGGTGCTGGCGGTGATGCAGCCCGAGGCCGCCGAGCGCCTGACCGTGGCCCTCGCCCAGCGCGCCCGCGGCGCCGGCGGGCCGAAGGCCGCCGCCATCGCCCCCGGCCTGCCCCCCGGCGAGCTGCCGGCGATCGACGGGGCGCGCTGAAGCGCCCCGGCCCCCCTGGATTAAGCGCTCATTAGCCCTGTGGCGGCATGGTACCGGCGCAAGGATGACTGGGCGGGTGCGATGGGTTCGACGGGCAGGAGCCGCCGCGCTGCGGCGCTGATCGCGCTGGCGGCTCTGGCCGTCGGGGCGGGCGCGGCCGACGCGGCGCAGCTCGTGGCGATCCAGGGTAGCGAGCAGAAGAATTTCGGGCGCATCGCGCTCACCTTCGACCACGGCGTGAAGGTGACCGCGAAGGTCACCGGCGGCGTGCTGGTGGTGAACTTCCGCGAGCCGGTGACCGGCCAGCGCGAGCGCTTGGCTGCCGAGATGCCGGCCTATGTCGCGCAGGTCCGGCGCGATCCGGACGGCGCCGGCCTGCGTGTCGCGCTCCAGGCCTCCTACAAGGTCAACGTGCTGGAAGCGGGCGAGCGGGTCTTCATCGACCTGATGCCCGAGGGCTGGACTGGCCTGCCGCCCGGCCTGCCGCCGGAGGTGCTGGCCGACCTGTCCCGCCGGTCCGAGGAGCTCAGCGAGCGCCTGCGCCGCGAGGCCGTCCGGACCCGGCGCACGGCGCTGCGCCTCGAAGTCGCCACCCTGCCGACCCTCACCCGCCTCTCGGTCCGCCTGCCGCGGGAGGCCGAGGTGGCGCTGGAGCGCGCCGGCGCGGAGGTCCGCCTACGCATCCCCGGCGCCTACACGATCGACTCGACCGAGGCCCGCGCCGCCCTGCGGCCGGCCGCGACGGCGCTCGCGACCGAGGCTGGGACGGATGCCGCCCGCCTCGCCCTGACGCTCGGCGAGGGTTTCACCGCGGAGGGCTACCGCGAGGACGATTCCTACGTCCTCGACCTCGTCAAGCCGGCGGGCAAGAAGCCGGACGACAAGAGGGCCGACGACAGGAAACAGGACGACAGGAAGCCCGCGGCGGGAGCGCCGGACACGTCGACCGCCACCGCGGCCCCGGCCGAATCCCGCCCCCAGGCCGAGGCTTCCCCGCCCGCCGAGGCGCCGGCGCCCGCCCCGGCGGACCAGCCGGCCGGCCCGGTCCAGGCCCGGGTCGTCCGGGCGGCCCAAGGAACGGGCCAAGGAACAGGCCAAGGCCTGCGGATCGCCTTCCCGTTCGCGGCCAGGCCGCCGGCGGCCCTGTTCGAGCGCGGCGGGGTCGCCACCCTGGTGTTCGAGAGCACCGCGGCGGTCTCCCTGCCGTCGCTGCCGGCGGGCGCGCCGGCGAGCGTCGCCGAGGGGCCGCGGGCGGAGGGCGCATTCACGGTGCTGCGCCTGCGCCTCGAAGCCGGCGTGCTCGCCCAGCTCGCGGCGGGGGAGGGGCAGGGCTGGGACCTGGTGCTCGGCGACGCCGCCCTGCCGGGGGGCGACGTCCTGGCGGCGCAACGCAGCGCCGATCCCACCGGCCGGCCGGCGGTGACGGTGCCGCTGGCGCGTCCCGGCGGCACCCTGTGGCTGGAGCGCGACGGCGAGCGCATCGCCGTGGCGACGGCCCGCGGCCCGCGCATCGCCGGGCTGCCGAAGCGCGGCCGATTCGTCGAGTTCGAGCTGCTGCCGACCCGCCAGGGCGTCGCCGTGCTGGCGGCGGCGGACGACCTCGCCGTGCGCCCGGGCCTCGCCGAGGTGACGATCACCCGCCCCGGCGGCCTGTCGGTCTCGTCGACGGTGGTCGAGACACCGGACGCCGCCCAGGCCGCCCAGGCCGCCGACCTGCTGGTGCAGCCCGACCGCTGGCGCGAGGACCAGCGCGGCGACGTGCGCGCCCGCCTGCGCGCCGCCGAAGCCGCGGCCGCCGCGGCCGAGCGGCCGGCCCGCTCCACCGCGCGCCTCGACCTCGTCCGGGTGCTCCTTTCCAACGATTTCGCGGCCGAGGCCGCCGGGGTGCTCGCCCTGGCGGTCCGGGAGGATCCGCCATTCGCCGCCGACCGAGCGGTGCGGCTCCTCTCGGCCATCGCCGCCCTGCGCCTGAACCAGGACGCGCGGGCGGCCGGCTTCCTCACCCCCGACGGCAAGCGGGCGCTCGATCCCGAGCTGCGGCTGTGGCGCGGCGTCGTCGATGCCCGCGGCCGGCGCAGCGCCGCGGCGGTCGCCGCCTTCAAGGCCGGGCTGCCGCTGATCGAGGCCTATCCGGACGACTTGCAGGTGGCGCTCTACCTCACGGCGGTGGAGGCGGCCCTCGATGCCAAGGACCCGGCCTTCGCCCAGCGGGCGCTCACCGCCGTCGCGCCGCTGGCCGAATCGGGCCAGGCCCGCGACCGGCTGACCTTCCTCAAGGCGCGCTTCGCCGAGGCGATCGGCCAGGACGGCGAGGCCCGCCACGCCTACCAGCAGCTCGCCGAGACCGCGGCACCGGCCATCGCCGCCGAGGCGACCCTGCGGGCGGTCGATCTCGGCCGGGCCACCGGCACGATGACGCCGGAGGCGGCGGTCGACCGGCTCGAGCGCCTGACCCTGACCTGGCACGGCGAGGCCGAGGCCGAGGCCCTGGCCCGACTCGGACGGCTCTATGCCGGAATCGGCCGCTGGCGCGACGCCTTCGCGGCCGCCCGCAAGGCCAACCGCCTCTTCCCCGACCACCCGGCGACTCGGGGGCTGCACGACGACACGGTGGCGTTGTTCTCCGCCCTGTTCCTGTCGGATAAGGGCGCGAGCCTCGGCAAGATCGAGGCCCTGGCCCTGTTCTACGACTTCAAGGAGTTCACGCCGATCGGTCGCCAGGGCGACGAGATCGTGCGGCGCCTGGCCGACCGCCTCGTCGCCCTCGACCTCCTCGACGCCGCCGGCGACCTGCTGCAGCATCAGGTCGACCACCGCCTCACCGGCGCAGCGCGGGCGAGCGTGGCGGCCCGCCTCGCGACCGTCCGGCTGATGGAGGGCGAGCCGCTGAAGGCCCTCAAGGTCCTGCAGAACACCCGCCTGCCGGAATTGCCGGCGCAGATCCGCGACGCGCGCCTGCTGCTCGAGGTCCGCGCCCTCTCCGACCTCTCGCGCACCGACCTCGCCCTCGAGCTGCTCGAGGGCAATGCCACCCCGGAGGCGGCGCACTTACGCGGCGACATCCTGTGGGGCGCGCGGCGCTGGCGCGAGGCCGGGGAGGCGCACGAGGCCCTGCTCGGCACCCGCTGGCGCGAGCCGGGCGCCTTGAGCGACGCCGAGCGCGGCGACGTGATGCGCGCAGCCATCGCCTACGCCCTGGCCGAGGATCCGCTGAGCCTCGACCGCCTGCGCACGAAGTTCACCGCGAAGATGGCCGAGAGCCCGGACGCCCGCACCTTCAGCCTCGTCGCCGCGCCGAACGCCTCCGGCACCGCGGCCTTCCGCAGCCTGGTGCGCCAGGCGACCAGCGCCGAGACGCTGACCGACTTCCTGCGCGCCTACCGCGCCCGCTACCCCGAGAGCGCCGCGCCGGAGCGGCCGAAGCCCGAGGCGAGCCCGGCCCCCGCGCCCGAGGCCCGCGGCGCCGGCGGACCGTCGCCCGGATGAGCGACCGCTCGGCCGCAGCCCCGTCCGGACGGTCGAAGCGGGGCAGGCGCCGGCCAGGCAGCAGGTCGTAGGGCGCCCGCCAGCCGGGCAGAACGGCGATCCGGTCGAGCCAGGCCCGAATCGCCGGGTGGCTCGCCGCGGGGTCGTGGCCGGTCTCGTCGGCCGGTCGCCTGGGCGCCGAAGTCGGTCCAGACCGGATTGGATGTTTCGCTGCACAGGGCCGGCATCAGCGCCAGCTTGTCGCTGTCGCCGGATTAGGGACGATCGTGGAGGCGGCAACGGCTCACGGGCAGGATCCGTCCGGATCAGACCTCGCCCTCGCCCGCCGGGGCGGACCGGGGCCGCGGCTCGTCGCCGGTCGCGCTGGTGCCGGGATCGAGGGCGTCGGGCTTGCGGGCCGCGTCGTGGTCGGCCGGGGTCACGCCGGCCTTGGCGGCGGCCGCGTCCTCGTCGCGGCGGGTCAGGTGCGGGCGGGCGGTGAGCAGGTCGTCGCGGCGCTCAGTCACGGGCGGGTCCTCCGGTTGGCGCAGCCCAACGCTGGGCAGCCCGGACCGGTTCGCCATCTCCACAGCGTTGAGCGCCTGCAGGGATCGCGAGGACGTCTTGAAGCGTGAGAGCGGTTTCGAAGCCCGATCGGCTGATGCCCCGCTCGGGGCCGGCATCAACACCGCTTGAGGGTGTTGGTGCCCAGGAGAGGACTCGAACCTCCACGGCTTGCACCACTGGTACCTGAAACCAGCGCGTCTACCAATTCCGCCACCTGGGCC
>NZ_JBEXZS010000273.1:0-14949 GCF_040593685.1 Methylobacterium sp. EM32
CGGAGACGGTGTAGGCGAACGAGACCGGGCCGTTGAAATCGGCGACCGGCGCGAAGGTCAGCGTGCCGTCGGCATTGAGCGTGACCGTTCCGCCCGCTACCGCGACCGAGCTGCCCACCCCGATTACCCGGCCGTCGATCGCCGTGACCGTCAGCGGGTCACCGTCGACATCGGCGTCATTGGCCAGCACGGCGAGGGTCGCGGGCGTGTCCTCGGCGGTCGCGAAGCCGTCGGCAGCCGCTGCCGGCCCATCATTGACCGGAGCGATGGTGCCGGTGACCGTGGCCGTGGCGCTGCCGCCCCGGCCGTCCGATACCGTGTAGGTGAAGGCGACCGCGCCGTTGGCGTCCGCGGCCGGCGCGAAGGTCAGCGTGCCGTCAGGGTTCAGCGTCACCGCGCCGTTCGCCACCGCGACCGTGCCGCCTGGCGCGACGGCCTCGCCGTCGATCGCCGTGATCGTCAGCGAATCGCCATCCGCGTCGCGGTCGTTGGCGAGAACCGCCAGGGTCGCGGGCGCGTCCTCCGCCGTCGCAAAGGCGTCGGCGGCGGCGACGGGCGCGTCGTTCACCGGGCCGACCGTCACGGTCACCGTGTAGGTGCTCGTCGCCGTCCCGTCCGACACCGCGTAGGTGAAGCGGTCCGTCCCGTTGAAATCCGGGTTCGGCACGTAGGTGAAGCGGCCGTCGGCCGAGACCGTGGCGCGGCCGCTGGCCGGGCCGACGGCGAGCGCGTAGGCGACCGCGTCACCCTCGGCGTCGAAGGCCGGCGGCAGCGTTCCGGAGACCGGCGCGTCCTCCAGCGTCGCCACGGCGAGCGGGGCGGCGACGGGGGCGTCGTTGAGCGGCTGCACGGTGACGGTGACGGTCGCGAGCGCTGTGCCGCCCTGGCCGTCGTCGATGCGGACCTGGAAGGTCTCGACGCCGCTGCCATCCGGGTTCGGCTTGTAGACGAAGGTGCCGTCCGGATCGAGGCGGACGGTCCCGCCCGCCGGCTGCGCCACGAGGGCGAAGGTCAGGGCGTCGCCGTCGAGGTCGGCCGCGACGATCGCGCCGGCCACCGGCTGCTCCTCGGTCGTCGTCAGCGCGAGGTTCTGCGTCGTCGGGGCGTCGTTCACCGGCGCGATCAGGATCGTGGCGGTATCGACATCCGCGAGCGGCCCGCCGGCCCCCCCTGCGCCGTCATCCGCTGTCCGCATCGTCAGCGTGATCGGATCGGTTCCGTTCGCCGGCGGCGTGAAGACCGGAGCCGAGGCGGCGAGGTAGGCGTTGAGGGCGTCGCGCGTGCCCGACAGCGTCAGCACACCGGTGCCGCTGCCCACGACCGCGACGCCGCCCGACGGGACCGCCGCGAGCGCACCGGCATCGACCGTCAGGGTCACCGTGAGGGGGCCGGCATCGGCGTCGGCGATCGACAAGCCGAGCAGCGGGAGCGGCGCGTCCTCCTGCCCGGTGAAGGAGGGCGGCAGCCCGTTGACCGGCGCGTCGTTCACTGGCGTCACGATCCCGGTCACCTGCCCGACCGAGGCGGCGATGCCGTCGGTGAAGGTGTAGGCGAACTGCACCGGGCCGGCGAAGTCCGGCGCCGCCGCGAAGGTGAGCGTGCCGTCCGGGTTCAGCGTCACGGTGCCGCCCGCGACCGCGACCGTACCGCCGGGCGCGACCGCCCGGCCGTCGATGGCGACGATCGCGATCGGGTCGCCGTCGACGTCGCGGTCGTTGGCGAGGACCGGGATCGAGACGATGCCGTCCTCCGCGACCGCGAAGGCGTCGGCGAGCGCCACCGGCGCGTCGTTGACCGGGGCCACCGTGATCGTGACGGCGGCGAGGCTGGTGCCGCCGTTGCCGTCCGAGACCCGGTAGGTGAAGCCGTCGGAGCCGGCGAAGTCGGGGTTCGGCGTGTAGGTGAAGCGGCCGTCCGGCAGGAGCACGATGGTGCCGTTGGCAGGCCCCGTGACAAGCCCGTAGGCGAGAGCGTCGCCGTCGGGATCGATGTCCGGCCCTGCGCCATTGTCCGCCGCGAGGCTGCCGGTCAGCACCCCGTCCTCGGCGACCGCGAAGGCGTCGTCGGCGGCGACCGGGGCCGGGTTGACGATCGTCCAGTCGACGCTGCGGCTCGCGGCGGCGCCGGACGGATCGGTGGCGGTGATCGTCACCCGGTAGGTCGCGCTCCCCGCGGCCCCCGAGGCACCGGGCGCGACCGTGCCGGAGATCGCCCCTGTCGCGGGGTCGATCGCGAGCCCGGGCGGCAGGCCCGTCGCCGCGAAGGCGAGCGCGTCGCCGTCGGCGTCGCGGAAGGCCGCGCCCGCCGCGAGGGCGACCGTTTCCCCGTCGGCGTTCCCGAGCGGCGCGAACGCGTCGGCGTCCGGCGCGTCGTTCAATCCGTCGACCCGTAGGGTGAGCAAAGCCGTCGCGAGGCCGCCGGCGCCGTCCGAGACGGTGTAGCCGACGCTCGTCGCCCGCGACGCGCCCGCCGGGAGGCCGACGAAGTCAGCGCCCGGATCGAAGGCGAAGCCGCCATCCGCCCGGATGGTGAAGGTGCCGCCGGCCGAGCCGGCGACGGCGGCGCCGACCCCGCCCGCGGGCGCGCCCACGCCCACGATCGTCAGGACGTCGCCGTCGACGTCGGTGTCGCGGCCTGCCGGGCCCGAGATTCCCGACCCCAGGATGACGTTGCCGGTGACCGCCGTGTCCTGGTCCGTCGCCGCGGCGTCGTCGGCCGCGACGGGGGCGTCGTTGACCGGGATCACCGTGCCGGTGACGAGTCCGGTCGCCGTGCCGCCGCTTCCGTCCGCCAGCGTGTAGGTGAAGGAGACCGGGCCATCGATATCGGGGGCCGGGGTGAACAGCAGCGTGCCGTCCGCCTGCAGCGCGATCGAACCGGTGCCGATCGCGACGCTCCCGCCGGGGAGGATCGCGACGCCGTCGATCTGCGTCACCGCGAGGGGATCGCCGTCGGCATCGGTGTCGTTGGCGAGCACCCGGATCGTGACGGGCACGTCCTCGGGCGTGACGAAGGCGTCGGCGGCGGCCGCCGGTGCGTCGTTCACCGCGGCGACCGCGACGGTGACCGTGTAGGTCACGGCCGTGGTGCCGTCGCTGATCGTGTAGGTGAAGCTGTCGGGCCCGGAATAGTTCGGCGCCGGGGTGTAGGTGAAGGTGCGGGTGGGATCGATCGCGACCGTGCCGTTCGCCGGCGGCGTCGCGAGGGCGTAGGTCAGGGCGTCGCCGTCGAGGTCGGCGGCGCTCGGCAGGCGGCCGCTCGCCGGCGTGTCCTCGATCGCCGCGAGGGTCGCGCCGCTGCCGACGGGCGCATCGTTGGCGCCCGCGACTGTGACGGTGAGCACCGCGGTCGCGGTGCCGCCCTGGCCGTCGGAGACCGTGTAGGCGATGCTCGAGGTGCGGGTGATCCCGGCCGGCAGGTCGTCGAAGTCGGAGCCGGGCGCGAAGTCGAACGTGCCGTCGGCGCGGATCGTGAACAGGCCGCCGGCCGAGCCGGCGCGCGGGGCGCCGACGCCGGCACCGGCGCCGCCGACCGCGACGACGCTCAAGGAATCGCCGTCCGGGTCGCGGTCGGGGCCGGCGCCATTATCCAAAAGGACCGAGCCGGCGACCGGCACGCCCTGGACCGTCGCGACGGCGTCGGCCTCGGCCACCGGGGCCGGGTTGGCGATCCGCAGGACGAGGGCCTGCGTCGCCGTGGTGCCGGAGGGGTCCCGCACCGTCACCGCGACGGCGTAGACGCCGCCATTGGTCTGCGAGGAGGCAGCGTCGACGGTGCCGGCGATCACCCCGGTGGCGGGATCGATCGCGAGCCCGGCCGGCAGGCCGGCGGCGGCGAACAGCAGGGCGTCGCCGTCGATATCGGTGAAGAAGCCCGAGACGTCGAGGCGGACGGGCTCGCCATCGGCGAAGGCCTGGTCGGGGATCGGCGCCGCGACCGGCGCGTCGTTGACCGGCGCCACGGCGATCGTCACCGCGTAGGTCACGGTGCTGCGGCCGTCGCTCACCGTGTAGGTGAAGCGGTCAGTCCCGGTGAAGTCGGGGTCCGGCGTGTAGGTGAAGGTGCCGTCGGCGCTGACCGCGACCGTGCCGTTCGCTGCTTGCGCGCCCTCGGCGTAGACGAGCGCGTCGCCATCGGCGTCGGTCGCACCCGGCAGGGCTCCCACCAGGGCCCCGTCCTCCGCGGTCGCGACCGCGAGGTCGGCGGCGATCGGCGCGTCGTTGGCGCCGGCGACCGTGACGATGAGCGTCGCCGTCGCGGTGGCGCCGGACGGATCGGCGGCCGTGTAGGTCACGCGCGTCGCGCGGCTCTCGCCCTGCTGCAGGTCCTGGAAGGCCGCGCCCGGATCGAAGTCGTAGGTGCCGTCCGGCCGGATCGTGAAGGTGCCGCCGGCCGAGCCCGCCACGGCGGTCCCGACACCGGCCGGCAGGCCGGCGACCGCCACGACCGTGAGGGCGTCGCCCTCGGGATCGCGGTCGTTCGCCAGCACCGAGGCGCCGCTGAGGATCGGCGCGTCCTCCCCCGTCGCCGCCGCGTCGTCGGCCGCTCCCGGCGCGGTGTTCACCGGCACCACCGCGACCGTCGCAACGGCGGCCTGCGAGACGTTGCCGGCGGTGTCGACAACAGTGAAGGTCAGGGTGCGTGCGCCGGGCGTCGGCGCGTCGCTGAGGTTCTCGTAGCGGATCGCCGCCACGAGCGAGCGCAGGGTGCCGGCGGGCAGAGGCGTCCCGGCGCCGGCGGCGTTCACGACCGTGAGGGCGCCGTTGCCGTCATAGGCGTAAGCCAGCAGGCTGCCGCCGAAGGCGATCGTCCCGCTCGCGGCCGCGTCGCGCCGGATGTCGACGGCGCCGTTGAGATGCAGGATCTCGCTTGCCGCATCGGCCGGCTCGCCGCCGAGCACGACCCGCACCCCGACGGCGTCGTCCTCGGCGTCCGCGAGGCTCACGCCCGGCGCCACCGCGACGGGACCGCCGCCCTCGACGAAGACGACGGCCGCGCCGAGGCCCGGCGTCGCCGGGTCGAGGTCGATCGCCGGCGCGTCGTCGACCGCCACGACCGTGAGGCTCACGGCGGCATCCGCCATGGCGCCGTCCGCGTCGACGATGCCGTAGGTGATCACGGTCGTGCCGTTGAAGTTCGCGGCCGGCGCGAAGGTGAGCGTGCCGTCGGCGTTGAGCGTCACCGTGCCGTCGGCGACGGCCACCGTTCCGCCCGCCGCGATCGGCCGGCCCTCGACCATGGCGATCCGGAGCGCGTCGCCGTCGGGATCGGCATCGGCGCCGGCGGGCCCGCTCGTCGTGCCGAGGCCGGAGATCGGATCGAAGGTGACCGGGACGTCCTCGGTCGTCGTGACGGTGTCGTTGACCGCGACGGGGACCGGGTTGGTGACGGTGAAGGTAAAGCTCGCCTGGGCCGGCGCGGCGCCGCCGTCGGACGCCGTGACCGTGACCGTGTAGGCGCCGCCCCGCGACGCGGACGCGTCGAGGGTGCCGGAGATGACGCCTGCCGGGCTGATGGTCAGGCCGGGGGGCAGGCCGGCCGCCGTGAAGGCAAGGGCGTCGCCGTCGGCATCCGAGAAGAAGTCCGAGACGTCGAACGTCACGGCCTCGCCGTCCGCCCGCACGCGGTCGGGGATCGTGCCGGCGACCGGCGCGTCGTTGACCGGGGCGACCACGATCGCCACCGTCGCGGTGTCGGTGCCGGCGTTGCCGTCGTCGATCGTGTAGGTGAAGGACTCGGTGCCGTTGAAGTCCGGGTTCGGCGTGAAAAGCAGGACCGGGCGCCCGGCCCCTCCGGCGACGAGCTGCACGATGCCGTTGCTCGTCGGGACGGCGGGACCGCCGACGACCAGGGCGACGTTCTCGACGCGGATCACCACGTTGGTGTCGCCGTCCGGATCGACGTCGTTGCCCAGCACGTCGACGAGGACCGGCACGTCCTCGACCGCGTTGATCACGGTGTCGTTCTGGGCCTGCGGCGTCAGGTTGTTCACCGTGTAGGTGAACTGGCTCGACGCCCGGGCGCCCTGGGAATCCTCGGCGGTGACGGTGATCAGGTAGTCGCGGGTGCCGGTCGGCCCCGAGGCGCCGGGGGCGATCGTGCCCGAGATGACGCCGCCCGCCGTGATGCCGAGCCCCGGCGGCAGACCGGTCGCGAAGAAGGTGAGCCGCTCGCCCTCGGGATCGCGGAAATCGCCCGAGACGTCGATGGTGAGCGTATCGCCGTCGTTGCGCACGGCGTCGGCGATCGGCGCCGTCGCGACCGGCGCGTCGTTCACCGCGTTGACCGAGACGTTGACGATCGCGGTCGAGAGGCCGCCCTGGCCGTCGCTGACCCGGTACACCACCGTGTCGACGCCGCTGTAATCGACGTTCGGCGTGTAGCGCAGGGTGCCGTCCGGGTTGATCGCGACCGTGCCGTTGGCCGCCACCGGGGCGAAGGCGGGATCGACGAACAGGGCGTCGCCGTCGACATCGACGTCGTTGCCGACGACGTCGATGTCAACGCTCGTGTCCTCCGGGATCGTCACGGCGTCGTTGACGCCGACCGGAGCCGGGTTGGTGACCGTGAAGGCGAAGCTCGTCGCGGTGGTCGAGGCGCCGTCCGACGCCGTGACGGTGACGGTGTAGACGCCGTCGCCGACGGGCCCGCCCTGGCTGGCGTCGCGGGCGATCGTGCCGGTGACCGCGCCGGTCACGGGATCGATGGCGAGGCCCGGCGGCAGGCCGGTGGCGGTGAAGGCGAGGGTGTCGCCCTCGGCGTCCGCGAAGAACGGCGCGAGGACGAGGGCCTGCGGGCCGAGGCCGTCGCCGTCGGCGCGGATCATCGCCGGGATCGCTGCGGCGGCCGGCGCGTCGTTCACGCCGGTGACCACCACCGTCAGGGTCGCGGTGTCGGCGCCGCCGTCGGTGTCCTGCAGCGCGTAGACGACGCTGGTCGCGCGCGTCTCCCCGGCCCGGAGGTCGGCGAAGTCCGGCCCGGCCGTGAAGGTGAAGGCGCCGTCGGCCGCGAGCGTGAAGCTGCCGCCCGCCGAGCCCCGCACCGTGGCGGGCACGCCGGGCGCGATCGCCACCCCGTCGACGCCGGTGACCGTCAGCGGGTCGCCGTCGTCGTCCTCATCGTTGTCGAGCACGTCGCCCGAGGCCGCTCCCGCGGGCGCCGACACAGTGTCGGAGAAGCCCTTGGGCGGGATGTTGGCGATGAACCAGGTGAAGGCCCGGCTCGTGCTCAGGGTCCCGTCCGAGGCGGTGATCGTCACGCCGTAGACGCCGCCCCCCACGGTCGAGGCGTTCCCGGCGATCGTGCCCGAGACGAGGCCGGTGGCGGGATCGATGGCGAGGCCCTGCGGCAGGCCAGTCGCCGCGAAGGTGAGGGCATCGCCCTCCGGATCCGAGAAGTAGACCGAGAAGTCCTGGGCCTCGCCAAGCACGAGCGCCTGGCCGTCGGTGTCGATCCGGTTGGCGATCGGAGCCGCGACCGGGGCGTCGTTGGCCGCCAGCACCGTGACCCTGACGCTGGCGCTGGCAAAGCCGCCGTTGCCGTCGGCGATCGTGTAGACGATCGTGTCGGTGCCGTTGAAGTCCGGGGCCGGCGTATAGACGAGCGCGCCGCCGTCGATCGCGACGCTGCCGGCGCACGCGGAGGCCGCCACGATGGCGAGCGGGTCGGCATCCGCATCGACGTCGTTGGCCAGCACCGCGATGCGGACGGGCACGTCCTCGGGGGTGGTCGCGGCGTCGTCGAGGGCGACCGGCGCCGGGTTGGTCACCGTGAGGGTGAAGGCCTGGCTCAGGGACTGGCCGCCCGGGTCGGTGGCCGTCACGGTGACGGCGTAGATCCCGCCGCCGACCTGGCTCGCGCCGCCCGCGATGGTGCCGGAGAGGAAACCGATCACAGGGTCGATGGCGAGGCCCTGTGGGAGGCCGGTCGCCGCGAAGGCGAGGCGGTCGCCGTCCGGGTCGCGGAAGAAGTCGGCGAGGTCGTAGGTGAAGGTCTGGCCGTCGGCCCGCACGCGGTCGGGGACCGGGGTGACGATCCGGGGCGCGTCGTTCATTGGCGTGACCGTGACTAGGGCCGTCGCGGTGTCGCGGCCGCCGTTGCCGTCGATGATCGTGTAGGTGAAGGATTCCTGGCCAGTGAAGTCCGGGTTGGGGGTGAAGCGCAGCACCTCGGTCTCGGCGCCGTCGAGGATGAGCTGCACGCTGCCGTTGGCGGTGGCGACCGCCGGACCGTTGAGCACCAGCACGACGTTGTTGACCGCGATCACCCGCTCGGAATCGCCGTCTGGGTCGGTGTCGTTGCTGAGGATCGGGATGATGACGGGAGTGTCCTCGGCCGTCGTCGCCACGTCGTCGCGCGCCTGCGGCGGCAGGTTGAGCACCGTGTAGGCGAAGCTCACGCTGCTCGTCGCGCCGCTCGCGTCCCGCGCCGACACGGTCACCGGGTAGGTCAGGGTCCCGGTCGGGCCCGAGGCGTCGGCCGCCAGCCGGCCGGTGATGCGCCCGGTCGCCGGGTCGAGGCCGAGCCCCGGCGGCAGCCCCGTCGCGGCGAAGATGAGCGCCTCGCCCTCCAGGTCGCTGAAGAACGCGCCCGCGTCGATCGCGTCGACGTCGCCGTCGTTGCGGATGCGGTCGGCGATCGGGGCTGTGACGGGCGCGTCGTTGACCGCCGCCACCGTCACGCTCACCGCGGCGCTCGCGGTGCCGCCGTTGCCGTCCGAGATCGTGTAGACGATCGTGTCGACCCCGTTGAAGTTCGGGGCCGGCGCGTAGGTGATCGCCCCGTCCTGGCCGAGGGTCACCGTGCCGTGTCCGGCGCTGGCGGCGATCACCCGCAGCGGGTCGCCGTCGGGATCGGCATCCGGCACGCCGCCGCTGGCGCTGCCGTCGAGCACGTTGAGGGTGACGGGGGTGTCCTCGAGGGTGGCGGCGGCGTCGTTGCGCGCCGCTGGGGCCGGGTTGGCCACCACCACGGCGTAGCTGTCGCTGGCGGTGCCGCCCTGCCCGTCCGAGGCGGTGACGACGACCGTGTAGGTGCCGTTCCCGTTGGGGCCACGCTGGCTGGCGTCGCGGTCGATGGTGCCCGAGACGAGGCCGTCCGGCGAGATCGTCAGGCCCGGCGGCAGGCCGGTCGCCGTGAAGGTCAGACGGTCGCCGTCGATATCGGCGAAATAAGCGGCGGCGTCGAAGCTGACCGCCTGCCCGTCGGTGCGCATCCGGTCCGGCAGGGGCGTCGTCGCTGCCGGCGCGTCGTTGGCCGGCGCCACGGCGACGACGACGTCGTACTCGGCAAGCCCCCCGCGCCCGTCGCTGACGACGTAGCTGAAGCGGTCGGTGCCGTTGAAATCGGGTGCCGGCTGGTAGGTGAAGGTGCCGTTCGGGTTGATCGTCACGGTGCCGCTCGCCGGCGTCGTGCTGCCGGGCGCGTAGGTGACCGTGTCACCGTCGGCGTCGAAGGCGGCCGGCAGGGCGGCGGTCAGCGCCGTGTCCTCGCCGGTGGCGTAGGCGGCATCCGCTGCGACCGGCGGGTCGTTGACCGGAGCGAGCACGCCGGTGACCGCGGCGCTCGCCGTGCCGCCCTGCCCGTCCGACACCGTGTAGGTGAACGAGACCGGGCCGTTGAAGTCCGTGATGGGCACGAAGGTCAGGGTGCCGTCGGGGTTGAGCGTGACGCGGCCGGCCGCGACCGCGACCGTGCCGCCGGGGACGATGCCGGTGCCGTCGATCGCCGTGATCGTCAGCGGGTCGCCGTCGCGGTCGCCGTCGTTGCCCAGCACCGCGATCGTGACGGGAGTGTCCTCGGTGCCGGCGAAGCTGTCGGAAAGCGCCGTGGGTGCGTCCTCGACCGGCGTCACCAGGCCCGAGACGGTGGCGCTGTCGCTGCCGCCGTTGCCGTCCGAGAGCGAGTAGGTGAACGAGACCGGGCCGTTGAAGTCGGGGAGCGGCACGAAGGTGAGTGTGCCGTCGGCATTGAGCGTCACCGCGCCGCCGGCGACCACGATGGTGCCGCCCGGCGCGATGAAGGCGCCGTTGATCTGGATCAGGCCGAGGGTGTCGCCGTCGACATCGCTGTCGTTCCCCCGCACGTCGAAGGTGACGGCGCCGTCCTCCGGCACGCTGAAGCTGTCGTCGCCGAGCACCGGCGCGTCGTTGACCGGCGCGAGGGCGCCGGTGACGGTCGCCGTCGCGACGCCGCCGCGCCCGTCCGAGACGGTGTAGGTGAAGGAGACCGGGCCGTTGAGGTTCTGGGCCGGCACGAAGGCGAGGGTCCCGTCGGGGTTCAGCGTCACGGCGCCGCCCGCCACCGCGACCGTGCCGCCGGGCACGATGCCGGTGCCGTCGATGGCGACGATGGTCAGCGGGTCGCCGTCGGCGTCGCGGTCGTTCGCCAGCACCGCGATCAGCGCCGGCGTGTCCTCGGTGCCGGTGAAGCTGTCGGCGAGCGCCACCGGCGGGTCCTGGACCGGCGTCACCACTCCGCTCACCGTCGTGGTGGCGCTGCCGCCCTGCCCGTCCGAGACGGTGTAGGTGAACGAGACCGGCCCGTTGAAGTCGAGCTGAGGCACGAAGCCGAGCGTGCCGTCGGGGTTGAGCGTGATCGCGCCCCCCGCCACCGCGACCGTCGTGCCGGCGGTGATCGCCCGGCCGTCGATGGCGGTGATGGTCAGCGGGTCGGCGTCGACGTCGATGTCGTTCGTCAGCACCGTGAGGGTCGCGGGCGTGTCCTCGGCGGTGATGAAGCCGTCGGCGGCCGGCACCGGGACGTCGTTGACCGGCGTGATGGTGCCGCTGACGGTGGCCGTGGCGCTGCCGCCTTGCCCGTCCGATACCGTGTAGCTGAACGAGACCGCGCCGTTGGCGTTCGGGGCGGGCGTGAAGGTCAGCGTGCCGTCGCCGTTCAGGGTCACGGCGCCGTTCGCCACCGCGACCGTGAGGCCGGGCGCGATGGCCTGCCCGTCGATCGCCGTGACCGTCAGCGGAGCCCCCTCGGCATCGGTGTCGTTCAGGCGCGGATCGACGGTCACCGGCTGATCCTCGCGGGTCGCGATCCCGTCGGCCTGCGCGACCGGCGCGTCGTTGGTGCCGGTCACGACCACGGTCGCGGCGCCGGTGGCGGTGCCGCCCTGGCCGTCGGAGAGCGTGTAGGTCGCCTGCGTCACCCGGGTCTCGCCCGCCGCGAGGTCGACGAAGTCGGTGCCGGGCTCGAAGCCGAAGCTGCCATCCTGGGCGATCGTGAAGCGGCCGCCCGCCGAGCCCGCGACCGGCACGCCGACGAGGCCGGCGGCGCCGTTGACGGCGGCGACCGCGAGGGCGTCGCCGTCCGGGTCGAGATCCGGGCCGGCGCCGTTATCCGCCAGCACCGAGCCGCCGACCGGCGTGTTCTGGTCGGTCGCGAAGGAATCGTCCCGGGCGACCGGCGCCGGGTTCGCCACCGCGAGGGCGAAGGTGCGACTGGTGCTCAGGCCGAGGCGGTCCGTGGCGGTAACCGTGACCGCGTAGGGGCTGCCCGCGCTGGCACCGGCCGCGAGGGTGCCGCTGACGAGGCCCGTCGCGGAATCGATGGTCAGGCCCGCCGGCAGGCCGGCGGCGGTGAAGCGTAACGAGTCGCCGGCATCCGGGTCAGCGAAGCTGCCCGCGAGGGCCAGCGCGAAGGTCGCGCCGTCCTGGGCGGCCTGGTCCGGAATCGTCGCCGAGACCGGCGCGTCGTTGCGGCCGGTGACCGTGACGGTGAAGCTCGCGTCCGACACCGCCCCCGAGGGGTCGGCGATGCGGTAGGTGATGGAGGTCGCGCGGGTCTGCCCCTCGGCGAGGTCGGCGAAGGCGCCGGCCGGGTCGAAGGTCGCGCTGCCGTCGGCGGCGACGACGAAGCGCCCCCCGGCCGATCCCGCCACGAGGGCGCCGACCTGCCCAGCCGCCCCGTTCACCGCGACGATCGCCAGCGGGTCGCCGTCCGCGTCGGCATCGTTGGCGAGCAGGCTCGCGGCGACCGGGGTGTTCGCGTCGGTGGCGGCGGCATCGGGCGCGGCGACCGGCGTGTCGTTGACCGGCGCGACCGACACCGTGACCGTGTACTCGCGCGTTACCGTGCCGTCGTCGACCGTGTAGGTGAAGCTGTCGAGGCCGCCGGCATTGGCCTCCGGCACGTACAGGAAGGTGCCGTCGGGACGGATGTCGACCCGGCCGCTCGCCGGCTGGCGGCTGCCCGGCCCGTAGGTCACGACGTCGCCGTCGACGTCGCTCGCGGCCGGCAGCCGGCCCTGGAGCGGCGTGTCCTCGACTGTCGCGACCGCGGCATCCGCCGCCACCGGGGCGTCGTTGACCGGCGTCACCCTGATGGTACGCGTGTCGGTGTCGATGAGCGCGCCACCCGCACCCGTATTGCCGCGGTCGTCCGTCACCATCGTCAGGGTGACGGGGCCGTTGAAATCGGGTGTCGGCGCGAAGACCGGGGCGGCGGGCCCGGCGAGATAGGCATTGATCGCCGCGACGGTGCCGGTGAGGACGAGGCGGCCGCCGCCCGAACCCGCGACCGCGACGTCGGCGGTCCCGGTCGCCGCCAGGATGCCGCGATCGACCGCGAGCGTGACGGTGACGGGACCCGGGCCGGCATCGATGTCGGCGATCGCGAGGCCGGTGAGTTGCGCGGGCGTGTCCTCGGCCGTGCCGAAGGAGGCCGGCAGGGTGTTGACCGGCGCGTCGTTCACCGGGGTGAGGTTAAGCGTCACCGTGTTCGGGGTCGGGTCGGTATCCTGGCCGCCATTGGCGACCCCGCCGTTGTCGCGCACCCGGAAAGTGAAGGTCGTGACGCCGCTGACATCCGCGATCGGCGTGAAGGTGAGGAGTCCGAGATCGGCGGCGGTGATCACTTGGCCCGCCGCGACCGCGACGCCGCCGAGGGCCAGGGTGCCGCCCGCCGGCAGCGTGTCGACGATCACCGCCTCAAGGGCATTGGCCGGATCGTCGGCGGGATCGGTGAGGCCGAAATCCAGGGCCGAGAAGGTGTAGGTCGTATCCTCGGCGAGCGTGATGCTGCGGTCGGCGCCCGCGGGCGCGTCGTTCACCGGCGTGATCAGGATCGTCGCGGTGTCGATGTCGGTCAGCGCCATGCCGCCGGTATTGCCGTTGTCGCTGGTCGCCATCGTCAGGGTGACGCTGGCGGTGGCGTTGGCGGCGGGGGTGAAGACCGGGGCCGAGGACCCGGAGAGATAGACGTTGAGCGCGGCGATCGTGCCGTCGAGGGTGAGCGTGCCGGTGCCCGCACCCGAGACCGCGACGCCGGCCGCCGAGGCGGCACCGAGCGCGCCCGAATTCACGCTCAGGCTGACGCGGACGATTCCCGTGCCGGCATCCGCATCGGCGACCGCGAGGCCGGCGAGGACGAGGCCGGTATCCTCGCGCGTCGAGAAGGCGGTCGGCAGGGTGTTGACCGGTGGGGTGTTGACCGCCGCGACCGCGACCCGGACCGTCCCGGTCTCGAAGACGCCGCCCGCGCTCACCGTGTAGGTGAAGGTCGACATGCCGTTGAAGTCGGTCGCCGGGCCGAAGACCAGCACGCCCTGCGGCGTCAGCGTGACGGTGCCGTTCGCGACCGCGACGGCCGGGCCACCGGCGGCGATGGCGGTGCCGTTCACCGCCGTGACGGCGCGGCCGACATCCTCGAAGGTGTCGTTGGCAAAGACCGGGATCGCGACCGGCGCATCCTCGTCGGTCACCGCCGCGTCGTCGGCGATGTCGACGACCGGCGCCACGGTGAGCGCCACCGCGCCGCTCGCGGCGAGCGCCCCGTCTGAGACCTGGAGCGTGAGCTGGGCCGGGCCGTTATAGTCCGGGTTCGGCCCATAGGACGCGCCGTCGAGGGCCGCGTTGATCGCCGCGGCCGTGCCGCTGAAAGTCGTGGCGGTATCCGCCGTGCCGTCGCCGGCGGCGAAGGTCAGGCCCGTGATCCCGGCAAGCGAGAAGGTGCCGCCGGTGACCGCGATCGAGACGGTGAGGACGCCGCTGTCGATATCGGCCACCGCGAGCGCGTTGCCGCCGGCGGTGGAGAAGACCCGCGTGGTGTCCTCCGCCGTAACCTGCGCCCCCGGGATGGTGACGACGGGGGCGTCGTTCACCGGCGTGACGATCACCGTCACGGTCGCGGTCTCGGTCACGCCGCCGGCGGTCACCGTGTAGGTGAAGCTCGTGACGCCGTTGAAGTCCGGCGGCGGCGCGTAGACGATCGTGCCGTCCGCCGAGGCGGCGACGCTGCCCTGGCCGGCGGGTGGCTGGGTCACGGCGGTCAGGGTCCGGCCCGGATCGGAAAAGCCGTCGGCGGTGGCGCCGTTCGTGCCGAGGATGAGGTTCGCACCGACCGCCGTGTCCTCGCGGGTCGTCAGGGTGTCGGCCGTGATGTCGGCGACCGGCGTCACCTGGATGGCGATCGTGTCGGTGTCGGTCGCCGTGCCGTCGCTCGTCGCCACCGTGAGCTGGGCGGCGCCGTTGAAGTCGGGCGCGCCCTGGTAGGTCAGGCCGGCGAGCGCCGCATTGACCTGCGCCGCGCTGCCCGAGACGACGATTCTCGCGCTGCCGTTGCCGTTGATCGTCGCCCCGCCCCCCGCGGCGACCGTCGCCGTCCCGCCCGTGACGATAAGCGTGGTGGTGAGCGCGTCGCCGTCGACATCCGCCACGCGGACGGAGCTGCCGTTGACGAAGGCGAGCGGCGCATCTTCGGCGACGACCTGGGCGCCCGGCAGGGTGTTGACCGGCGCGTCGTTGACGGGGGTGACGGTGACGGCGACCGTGGCGGTCTCGGTCACGCCCCCTGAGGTCACCGTGTAGGTGAAGCTCGTCGCGCCGGTATAGTCCGCGGTCGGCGCGTAGGTCAGCGTGCCGTCGGCGTTGAGCCGCACGCTGCCGTTGGCCACCGCGACCGCCGCGCCGCCGGGGCTGATGGCGGCACCGTTGACGGCCG
>NZ_JBEXZS010000274.1:0-1151 GCF_040593685.1 Methylobacterium sp. EM32
CGAGGAGGGAGGCGCGGCGCTCGCGCGCAGCCGTGCGGAGGCGGTCCTGGACATGGTCCAGGCCGGGTGTCGTCGTCGACATGGTGGTCTCCGGAGGGCTAGTGGCGCGAGATGCCGGGGGCGAGGTCCCTCGCCTGGAGGATCGTGCGGCAGAGCTTCTGCAGCGTCCGCAGAGAGCCCCCCTGGCCCCATGCCTCCTCCAGGGCCCGGTACTCGACGTCGTCGAGCACGCCCCACGCCTCGTCGAGGCCCAGGTCCCGGCAGGCCGCGCGGGCGAACTGAGGGGCGAGGATCGGCAGGTGTTCGGGCAGCGGCGTGCCGACCGGGATGATCCTGCACCTGTCCTGAAGGACGTGGGGCACCCGATTGATGTCGTTCACCGTGATGATGAACTGCACCGGCGTCAGGTCGATGGGAGCCTGGACATAGCTGTCGTACCAGGCCGAGGCCGTGCTCCTCTCCAGCATCGAGGTTAACGCGTCGGTAAGCTTCCCCGTGTTGCTGTCCCTGGACCCGCCGGCCTTATCGAGCTCGTCGACGTGGCAGATGATGCTCGCGACCGACGAGCGCAGCAGGCTCGCCAAGACGTAGGACGGGTGAGCGGTGCTGTAGCGCGATGACGTCGAGCCGAAGCTGGCGTCCTGGGCCGCGTCGGCGTTGAAGCGGAAAACCGGCCGCCCGGTCTCCTGCCCGAGCACGCGGACGTACTCGGTCTTGGCCGTGCCCGGGTCCCCCCACAGGATCACGGGGTCCCAGCCCCAGTGCCCCCTCGCGGCATACGTGACCATAGCCTTCGCCGCGACGTGCATGTGCGGCAGGCGCGCCAGGATGCGCTCGACGATGGGTCGCCTGTCGTCGGGCACCGCGACGAGCGGCAGGTCCTTGTTCAGGATGGGTTCGACCGTGCGCTCGACGTCGCGGCGCATGTCCGACCGGCCGACCTCGCCGACCCTCCGCAGGACGATGACGTGGCCGGGCTTGGCCGCGCGGTCCGGATCGGCCGCGGCGGCCTTGGCGACCGGCTCGGCCCTGGGGCGCGGCCGCGGCAGGGGAGCCTGGCGCCAGCGCACGATGCCGGCACGGTCCTCCTCCAGGTCGAGCCGCTCCTCCTCGTCGAGGGGCGCGACCGCCGTCTTCGCGGCCGGCACGAT
>NZ_JBEXZS010000275.1:0-2448 GCF_040593685.1 Methylobacterium sp. EM32
CGCCGGCCCGTACTCACGTGCCGATGTAAGACGCCAACTCGTCCGGCGTGCCCTGCGGGAACGCCTGCTTCAGGTGGTCGAGGAAGGCCGAGACGCGGGCGCTGAGGAGCCGGCGGGACGGGTAGAGCGTCCAAAGTGCGATCTCGGGCCCCTCGACGTCGCCCCATTGGACCAGCCTACCCGCGGCGATGTCGTGGCTCACGAGCGAGACGGGCAGGCAGGCCGCCCCGACGCCGGCCCGGACCGCGTCGCGCACCATGATCATCGACGACAGCCTGAGGACGGGCTCGAACGGGATGCGCGGTCTCCCGTCCGGCACCTTCACCTTCCAGACATCTCCACCGCCCGGACCGCGCACCACCGCCGGAACCGGCCGGTTGCCCTGAGGCTGCCCGAGGGCTGGACTGGCCACGACGACCAGCCTGTCGCGCAGGAAGACGCGGCCGACCAGGCTTTCGTCGGTCTCCGGGTTGACCCGGATCACGACGTCGTAGCCCTCCTCGACCATGTCGACGGCCCGGTCATCCGTCGTGACCTCCAGCCGGACCTCCGGGTGCTTCACGGCGAACTCGGCCGCGAGCTTTCCCATGGCCACCTGTGAGAACAGGAGCGGCGCGCTCACCCGCAGCCGGCCGCGCGGATTCACGCCGCCCGAGGCGATGGCCGCCGCGGTCTCGTCGAGCTCGGCCAGCAGCATCCCCGTCCGTTCGTGGAGGGCCCGCCCCTCCTCGGTGAGCGTCAGCGTGCGGGCGCCGCGTTCGAACAGGCGGAGTGCAAGCGCGCCCTCCAGTTCCGAGACCCGGCGCGACAGCGTCGCCTTCGGGCGTCCGGCCGCCCGAGCGGCGCGCCCGAACCCGCCATGGCGGGCAACGAGGTTGAAGTCGGCGAGGGCGAGAAGGTCCATGCGTTCCACCAGCGAGACGGACCGTCCAGATATAGCGTCTATCGGTAAGAACGTGGATCGCTAACTTCCGGCCTGTCAACAGCAGCAACCCGGAGAAACCCCATGACCATCCTCGTCACCGGCGCCACCGGCACCATCGGCCGGCATGTCGTCGACAATCTCGCGAAGCGTGGCGCCGACGTGCGTGCCCTCGTCCGCGATCCGGCCAAGGCGGGACTTCCGGCCAGCGTGGCCCTGGCGCAGGGCGACCTGCTCGACGTCGACGCCCTTCGCGGCGCCTTCCAGGGCGTCTCCACGCTCTTCCTGCTCAACGCCGTGGTGCCCGACGAATTCACCCAGGCGCTGATTGCTCTCAACGTCGCCCGGGAAGCCGGCGTCAGGCGGGTGGTCTACCTGTCGGTGATCCACAGCGACGTCTACGTAAACGTGCCCCACTTCGGGGGCAAGTTCGGCGTCGAGCGGATGATCGAGGCGATGGGCTTCGAGGCCACGATCCTGCGCCCCGCCTACTTCATGAGCAACGAGATGACGGTCAAGGACGTCGTCCTGCAGCACGGCGTCTACCCCATGCCCATCGGCGCCAGGGGTTTGGCCATGGTCGACGCGCGCGACCTCGGCGAGGTCGCCGCCCTCGAACTCATCCGCCGGGAGCGGGCCGACGGGCCGCCTCCCCTGGACCGGATCAACGTCGTCGGGCCCGAGACGCTGACGGGCGAGGGCGTGGCCGCGATCTGGTCGGAGGTGCTGGGCCGCCCCGTCGCCTATGGCGGCGACGACACCGCCGGGTTCGAGCGGAACCTCCGGCAGTTCATGCCGGGCTGGATGGCCTACGACATGCGCCTGATGGCCGAGCGCTTCCTGACCGACGGCATGGTCCCGGAGGCCGGCGACGTCGAGCGCCTGACCTCGCTCCTGGGCCGCCCGCTGCGCACCTACCGCGCGCTCGCCGCCGAGATCGCGATCGCCTGACGCCCAAGCGTCACTCAACCTCCATCGGAAGGACCATCGTCATGATCTACTCGACCGCAACCGTCCCGGTGAACCCGGACGGGGAGGCTCCCCTGACCCGCACGCAGGCCTGGGCGGGCCTCGTCCTCAAGGCCCGCGACGCCCGCCAGTTCCTGCCGCCGGGGCTCTGCAGTCGGTGCGACGTCGTGGAGGAAAGCGCCACCCACCTCGTGCGCGAGGCCACCATCGGGGGTGTCGACCTGCGCGAGATCATCGCCTTCGAGCCCGGGGCCAAGGTGACCTTCTTCCAGGCCACCGGCCCGCGGGAAGGGGCCATCGTCAACGAGCTGTTCGAGGACGAGGAGGGCGCGCTGCAGCTTCGGTTCTACTGCTACCTCGGCCTGCGCGGGAAGGAACCGGGCGGTCCCGAGGAGCAGGCCGAGCAGGCGCAGTTCGACGGCAGCAAGGGCTACAAGGCCGCGCTGCTGTCGACGTTGAAGCGTACCCGCGAGCTGCTCGCCGAGGGCGCGCTTTAAGGTCGCCGAGGCGGGGCTGCCAGGTGCTTGGGGCGGATACCGGCCGGCTTCAGTCGGTTG
>NZ_JBEXZS010000276.1:0-12992 GCF_040593685.1 Methylobacterium sp. EM32
GGGTGGGGTGTCGGGGGATGGTGGAAGAAGATCGACCAAGAAGACCTCATGCGATGTCCGTCCAACTCAGCGCCAGACGTTTGATCGCGGGATCCCCTCTCCCGTGTGGGAGAGGGGTAGGGGCGATCGAAGATCGCGTAGGGTGGCGCGCTTCCGCAGAAAGCGCGAACCGTCGTGCTGGTAGCGGAACGTCCGAAGCCTATCGCGGCACCGTCTCCACCCTCACCCCTAACCCCTCTCCCACACGGGAGAGGGGAACGAGTTCTACGCGTGAACCGGCGTTTGATCCGGGCAATCGAGTCTGAGCGTGCCGCTCACACCAGCCGCCGCGACAACCCCGTCACCCGCTCCATCACGGCGATCCCCCCGATCGTCGCGACGATCAGGATTCCGGAGAGCGCCGCGATGGTCACGTCGAGGCGGCCCTCCAGATCCTGCCACATTCGGATCGGCAGCATGTCGGTGGCGGCGTCGCGCAGGAACAGCGAGACCGGGATGTTGTCGAACGAGGCCATGAAGGCGAGGAAGCCCCCCGAGAGGATGCCGGGTCGGATCAGCGGCAGGGTGATGCGCCGGAACGTGTAGAGCCGCGAGGCACCGAGGCTCGCAGAGCCCTCCAGCAGGGAGGGCTGAAGCTGGGTCAGGGCCGCCACGGTGTTGCGCACCACGTACGGCACGCAGACCACGGTGTGGCCGAGGACCAGCGTGGCGACCGAGACCGGCCAGCCCAGCAGCGAGAAGAACATCAGGCTCGACAGCCCGAAGGCGAGCGCCGGCAGGATCAGCGGGGAGAGGAAGAGGCTGTCGAGGAGGCGCGCCGAGAGACGCGGCGAGCGCGCCACCGCCAAAGCCGCCAGCACCCCGAGCCCGATCGCCAGCACGGTGGCGAACACCGCGACCGTGAGGCTGTTCTTGAGCGCGTAGTGCAGCTGCCAGGCCTCCATGAGTTCGCCGTACCAGCGGAAGGAGTAGCCCGGCGGCGGGAAGCGCAAGGACAGCCCGTCGGTGAACGAGACCACCAGGACGATCACGGTGGGGGCCAGCAGCAGCATCAAGGCCAGGAGGGCGAGAAGGTGCAGGAGGCCCTCGAACGAGAGCCGGTCGAGGGCGCCGGGAGTGCGGGACATGGATCCTCTCAGGTCTGCGCGTAGCCGCGGGCGAGGCGGCCGAGCGCGTTGAAGGCCAGCACCACGGCGAGCACCGCGACGAGGAAGATCACCGACATCGCCGCCGCGAAGGGCCAGTTCTGCAGCGCGATCGCCTGCTGGTAGATGTAGCCCGGCATGAACAGCATCTGCCCGCCGCCGATCAGCGACTGGGTGATGAAGCCCGAGATCGCCGCCGCGAAGGTGAGGACCGCCCCGGCGATCAGGCCCGGCAGGCAGAGCGGCAGGGTCACCCGGACGAAGGTGCGCCAGCGCCCGGCGCCGAGCGCTTCCGAGGCGTCCCACAGGCTCGGATCGATGCGCGACAAAGCCGTCATCAGCGGCAGCACCATGAGCGGCATCTGCACCTGGGCCAGCGCCGCGACGAGGCCGCCCTCCGCGTAGAGCATCCGCATCGGCGTCTCGATCAGCCCGAGGGAGGAGAGGACGGAATTGACCACCCCCTGCCGCCCGAGGATCACGATCCACGCGAAGGTGCGGATGACCACGCTGGTGAGGAGCGGTGTCAGCACCGCTAGGATGATCACGCCCCGCACCCAGCCCCCGGCTCGGGTCGCGACGAGGGCGAGCGGCAGCCCGAGGACGAGGCAGGCGGCCGTGACCTTCAGCCCGAGCCAGAGCGTGCCGAGGAGCACGCCGAGGCTGAAGCCGTCGCTTAAGAAAGCCGCGTATTGCGACAGGCCGAGATGCCCGTCCGGCCCCTGGAGCGACAGAGCGAGGAGCGCCACCAGGGGCGCGGCGAAGAACGCCGCGAAGAACAGGGCGAGGGGGCTCGCCAGCCGCAAGGGGTAGGTGGTGACGTCCGACAGGGCCACGGCCAAGATCCTTTAGAGCTTGATCTCGCGGTTGAACCGCTCGATCCAGGCCGGGCGCTGGGCGTTGATCGTTGTCCAGTCCTGGAACACGAACTTCTTCTTTAGGTCGTCGGTATCCTTCGCCAGGACCCGGGCGATCTCGCCGGTCATCTTCACCTTGGTGTTGGTCGGCACGACGAGGTAGGGCGCCTGCATCAGCCGGGTCTGGACCGGCTCGGAGATCGCCGCTTCGATCAGCTTGAAGGCGAGCTCGCGGTTGGGCGAGTTCTTGACGATCTGGATCAGCGTCTTGAACGCGATCGCGCCCTCCTTGGGCGCCACGAACTCCACCGGCACGCCCTTGGCCTTCAGGATCTGGATCGCGTTGAAGTTGCCGGGCGAGATGTCGACCTGGCCCTGCTGGAACAGGGTGGCCAGCGCCCCGGGATTGGCCGCCACCGCCGAGAGGTTGGGCTTCAGTGTCTCCATCGCCTTGAAGGCCGGGTCGATGTTCGATTCCGAGCCGCCATGCATCTTGGCGATCTCGACCATGAAGCCGGAGCCGAGCGTCGAGTTCATGTTGGTGATGCCGACCCGGCCCTTGTATTCGGGCCGCCACAGGTCGGCCCAGGAGGTCGGCGGGGTCTTCACCGTGTCGGGATTGTAGGTCAGGCCGACGACCTGGAAGAAGGCGGCCGGGCCGTGTGGGTCCTGCGCGTCGGGGATGAGTTCCTTGAAGGCGGCGCTGCGCTCGACCGGATAGGGCTCGACGAGGTCCTGGGCCAAAGCCGTCAGCGCCGGGCCGGGATCGTGCAGCATCACGTCGATCGGCGGGTTGGCCTTGGCGGCCGAGACCTTGGCGATCTGGTCGACCGACAGCATCGGGTCGAGGACGATCGGGGCGTTGTTCGTCTCCTTGCGGAAAGCCGGCACCAGCACGGCCTTGTGCGCCTCCTCCCAGCTGCCCGTGAAGGTCGCGAAGACGAGGGGCCGCGCCTGCGCGAAGGACAGGCCGGGAAACAGCTCCATCGCGCCGAGCGACAGGGCGGTGGTGAGGAGGGTGCGGCGGTCGAGCATCGAAGGGGCTCCTGGTTCGGAAGTCAGGCGGCGGCCGGGAAGGCGGAGGCGAGGCCGGGGGCGACGGCGATGCGCACCGGGGTGCCGGGCGGGCGTAAAAGCCCACCGCCGAGGCGCGGCTCGGCGATCTTGAGCGGGCGGCCGGCGCCGACCCGAACCTCGTGGACGACGGTGGGGCCGAGCGGCAACGCCATCTCGACCACGCCCGCGATGCCGTCCTGCCCATCCGTGAGGCGCAGGTGCTCGGGCCGCAGGCACAGGGTGACGCGCGAGCCCGGCGCGATCGGCCGGGCAAGCGGCCGGGCCAGGACCTCGCCGCCGGCATCGAGCGCGATCCGCGGCCCGCTCCCATCCTGCCCGAGCAACACGCCGGGCACGGCGTTGGCCGAGCCGACGAAGGTGTTGACGAACAGGCTCTCCGGCGCGTCGTAGACCGTGGTCGGCGCGGCGAACTGCTCCAGGCGCCCGTTCGAGAGCACCGCCACCCGGTCGGAGAGCGACAAAGCCTCCTCCTGGTCGTGGGTGACCAGCAGCGTGGTGACGCCGGCGACGCGCTGGAGCCGCTTCACCTCGATCTGCATGTCGAGGCGCAGGTTCTTGTCCAGAGCCGCGAAGGGCTCGTCGAGGAGCAAAACCGCCGGGCGGATGGCGAGCGCGCGAGCCAGCGCCACTCGCTGCTGCTGCCCGCCGGAGAGCTGGCGCGGGTAGCGTCCCCCGGCATGACCCAATTGAACGAGGTCGAGGAGGCGACGCGCCTCGGCCGCCTGCTCGGCCCGGGGCGCACCTCGCGCGGCGAGGCCGTAGGCGACGTTCTCGGCCACAGTCAGGTGCGGGAACAGGGCGTAGTTCTGGAAGACGATGCCGACGGCGCGCCGGCTCGGGGGCAGGGCGTCGATGACCTGATCGCCGACGATCACCCGTCCCTCGGTCTGGCGCAGGAAGCCGGCGACGATGCGCAGCAACGTGGTCTTGCCGCAGCCGGACGGCCCCAGCAGCGAGACCAGCTCGCCGCCCCGGATGTCGAGGTTAATATTGTCCACCGCGACGGCGCCGCCGTAGCGGTGGGTGATGCCGTCGAGCACGACCGACCGGCCCTCCGCCTGGGCGCGCTCACGCGATCCGGATAGTGTCACGTTGGGGATTCCTGCGGCATCGATCTTGCCTCCGACCCGATCGCAAATCGTATGCCATTTTCGGGAAACCCTATGTCAGTCCACCACTTGACCGTCGGAGGCGTTGCGTGAGCACGGAGCTGTGGCGCCTGTCGGCGCTCGAACTCGGCCGGCTCTTCGCCACCGGGCGCGCCTCGCCGGTTGACGCGCTGGAGGCTGCGCAGGCGCGGGCCGCCGCCTGGGAGCCGCATCTCAACGCCATCGCGCGGGAGAATCCGGGGGCGCGGGCGGAGGCCGAGGCGAGCGCCGCCCGCTGGCGCGCCGGCACGCCGCTCTCGGTCCTCGACGGCGTGCCGATGACCGTGAAGGAGTTTCTGGTCACCGAGGGCCTGCCCTCGACCTATGCCGAGCCGGGGGAGGCGGCGCCCTCGCCCCACGACGAGTTGCCCGTCGCGCGGGCCCGCCGCGCCGGCCTGGTGACCCTCGCCAAGACGACGATGCCGGAATTCGCCGTGCAAGGTTACACGGCATCTGCCCGTTTCGGCGTCACCCGCAACCCGTGGAACGTCGGCCTCACCCCCGGCGGCTCGACCGGCGGGGGCGCCGCGGCGACGGCGGCCGGCTACGCGCCGGTCGCGCTCGGCACTGATGGCGGCGGATCGTTGCGCCGGCCCGCCGCCCATACCGGGCTCATCGGGCTGAAGAGCAGCCTCGGCCGGGTGCCGCGGCTCGGCGGCCTGCCCTCGCCGCTGCTCGATTTCGAAGTGGCGGGCGCGCTCACCCGCACCGTCGCCGACAGCCGCGCGATGCTCAGCCTGCTGCAGGGCGCCGATCCGCGGGTGCTGTGGTCGACCTTCACTCCGGTGCCGCGCCCCGAGCGTCCCTCGCGCGCCCGCTACGTCGAGCGCATCGGCGACGCGCCCCTCGATCCGGTCGTCGCCGCTTCCTGCCGGCGGGCGCTCGCCGATCTCGCGGCTCTGGGCGTGGCGATCGAGGAGGGGCCGCTGCCGTTCGAGATCGACGGGCTCAACGCGCTCTGGCCGGAGATCGGCAAGATCGGCCTCGCCCGGCTGTTCGAGGCCGATCCGGCCCTGGCCGCGCGGGCGAGCGCGCCGTACCGGGCGATGGCGGAGGAGGGGGCGCGCGCTCCCGCGACGCTGCTCGCCGCCATCATCGAGCGGGTGCAGGCTCTGCGCAACGCCGCGAACGCGGCCTTCGCGGATCTCGACCTCATCGTCACGCCCTCGGCCGCGGCGATGCCCTGGGCGGCGGATGCGGTCTATCCCGAGGTGATCGACGGGCAGCCGGTCGGCCCCCGCGGCCACGCGGTCTATTCGGGCTGGGTCAATGCGGCAGCCCTGCCGGCCTTGAGCCTGCCGGTCGACCCGGCGCCGGACGGCATGCCGGTCGGCCTCCACCTCGTGGCGGGGTTCGGCCGCGACGACCTCCTCCTCGACCTTGCCGAGGCGCTGGAGCGGCGTCGCCCCTTCGCGGATCGCTGGCCTGTTCTGCCCGGGGAGGCGTCCCGATGACGAGCGGCGGCATCTCGGTCCACGCCGTCGATGTGGCGGAGGGCCGCCCGGCCGTCGGCCTCCGGGTCACCCTCGCGGCGATCGATGAATCCGGCCCGCGCCCGGTCGCCGACGGGGTGATCGGCCCGGACGGCACCTTCGACCACCCGGTCGTGCGCGGCAACGGGATCGGGTCCGGCATCTACGAGATGGTGTTCCACCTCGGCGCGTACTTCACGGCGCAAGGACAGCCGGGCCCGCACTTTCTCGACCAGGTGCCTTTCCGCTTCACCCTCGTGGATGCGGCGGAGCACTACCACCTGCCGCTGAAGTTCACGCGCTTCGGCTACGCCGTGTTCCGGGGGGTGTGATGGCGTCGCTGGCTGGATGACGCACTCGGTTTCATAGGCCAACCCTTTCCCGGACGACTGGAGCGAAGCGGAAGGAGATCCGGGATCCTGCGCAAGGACTTGCCGCGAAGCGGCTCTTCCTTTTCAACGTTGCTGACATAAGGATGCTTCGCGACATCTTATGCTTGATCCCAGATCTCCTTCCACTTCGCTTCGTTCGTCCAGAAAATGGGAGAATGCCAGAGCCTGATCGACTCGCCTTACAGTATTCATACCATTTGCGTCAGTCCGGGGCCGCGAGATCGGAGCCCGGAATGGCAAGTAGGATTTGACTTTGGCCAAAGCTGGTCAAACATAATCTAAGAGCCTGCTTGCCTGATTGATAGATTTTATCCCACCCACAATCTCATCCTGAGGTGTTAGTCGATCGTAGATCGACTGACCTCGAAGGAGGCCTCCAGAGGTCTCGCGATCCCTGGAGGTCTCCTTCGAGGCTCGTTTCACTCGCACCTCAGGATGAGGGCGTGGGTGGGATAGAAAAGTGTCGGGCAGCGCCGTCCGCAAAAATAGAACAAACTCTCACGCGCGCCAGCGCGGCACGCGTCCGTCGCGCATCTCTCCGCCCTGCTGCCCGCCCCGGCTGCGGAGCATCAGCGCGAGCTCACCGAACGGCACCGGCCGGCCGAGCAGGAACCCTTGCGCCTCCGTGCAACCCGCCGCCCGCAGGCCGGCGAGCTGCGCCTCGGTCTCGACACCCTTGGCGACGACCACCCGGCCGAGCGCCCGCCCGAGGCCGACGACCGCGCATAAGAATCCGGCGCCCTCCGGGAAAGCCGCCGAGGCCGAGAGCGCCCGGTCGAGCTTGATCCGCCCGAAGGGCAGGCGCTGCAGGGCGCCGAGGGAGGAGGCGCCGGCACCGAAATCGTCGAAGGCGAGCCCGACGCCGAGGGCGGCGAGCTCCGCCAGCCGCCCGCTCTCCTCCGCGACCGCGCTCTCGGCGATGTCGAGCTCCAGGCGCGCGGGTGCTTCCCCAGCCGCCGCCAGGGCGGCGCGGACGGCGGCGGCGAGGCCGGTGTGGCGCAGCTGCGCGGCAGCGACGTTCACCGCCACCCGCATCCCCGGCGGGAGCCCTCGCGCGTCGCGCAAGGCACCGCGCAGGACCCACTCGCCGAGGGGCATGGCGAGGCCGGTCTCCTCGACCAGCGTCAGGAACGCGGCGGGGCCGAGGAGGCCGCGGGCCGGATGGTGCCAGCGCAGCAGCGCCTCCACCGCCACGACCCGGCCTGCCGCGAGATCGAAGACCGGCTGGTAGTGCAGGGCGAACTCGCCGCGCTGGAGCGCCAGGCGCAGGTCGCATTCGAGGCGGTGGCGCTCCTCCGCCGCCCGGTCCATGGCGGCGGCGAAGAGGCGGTGGGTGTTGCGCCCCTCCGATTTTGCCCGGTAGAGCGCGACGTCGGCCCGCTTGAGCAGGGTGTCGCTGTCGAGCCCGTGCTCGGGCGCGAAGGCGATGCCGATGCTGACCCCGACCGTCGCTTCCCGCCCGCCGAGATCCACCGGCGCGCGCAAGGCCGCGACCAGGCGCTCTGCCGTCGCCGCGGCGCTCTCCGCGCTAGGCTCGCCGCCGAGCAGGACCGCGAACTCGTCGCCGCCCAAGCGCGCCGGCAGGTCTTCCTGCCGCAGGGTGTCGCGGATCCGCCCGGCGACCTCGTGCAGCAAGGTGTCGCCGGCCGAGTGGCCGAGGGTGTCGTTGACCGCCTTGAACGCGTCGAGGTCGAGGCAGAGCACGCCGCAGGTCCCGCCGTGGCGCCGCAGGGTGGCGAGGCGCCGGTCGAGGCTGTCGCGGAACAGGGCCCGGTTCGGCAGCCCGGTCAGGCCGTCGTGCCGGGCCATGTGGGCGACCTGCGCGTCCGCCACCTTGCGGGCGGTGACGTCGGTGTAGGTGCGCACCGCCCCGCCGGTGGGCAGCGGCACGGTGCGAATCTCCAGGACGGTGCCGTTCGGCCGCTCGCGCTCGTAGGTATGGGGGTGAAGCAAGATCGGCGCGTGCGCGACCTGCTCGCGCAAGGAAGCTTCGCTCTTCGAAAAATCGTCCTGCGCGACCTGGTGGCGCCGCACCGCGTCGAAGCTCGGCCCCGAGCGCATCAAGTCCCGCGGCAGGTCGAGGAGCGCGATGGCGCGCTCGTTGCAGACCCGCACGATGCCGGCCTCGTCGATCATCATCAGGCCCTGGTCCATGTGCTCCAGGGTGGCGTCGAGGAGGGTGGTGCTGGCGCGCAGCTCGGCCTCGGCACGGTCGACCTCCGTCACGTCCTGTGCGCTGCCGAACAGGGCGGTGCCCGTGCCGGCCTCGTCCTGCTCGCAGATGCCGCGCGAGACGATGACCCGGACCTCGCCGTCCGCCCGCACGATCCGGGCCTTGAAGGAGAAGCCGTGCCGCTGCTCCCGCGCCTCGGCGACGAGGGCCACGATCCGCTCGCGATCCTCCGGGTGATAGTAATCGAGCGCTTCCGCGATGGTGGTTGCCGGATCGCCCGGCGCCCGCCCGTGCATGCGGCAGACCTCGTCCGACCAGGTCACGGCACCGGTGGCGAGGTCGACCCGCCAATGGCCGATCCGGGCCATCTGCTCGGCGAGCGTCAGGTTGCGGTTGGCGAAGGCCAGGGCCTCCTCGCTCGCCCGCCGACGCAAGGCCTCGGCCTGGCTGGCGACGCGGGCCTCGTAGTGCCGCAGCTGCGACACGACGATCGCCGCGAGGTCTGCGAGTTGTCCGCTCTCGTCCTCCGAGAGCCGGCGCGGGACGGTGTCGCTGAGGCAAAGGGTGCCGAGGGCGAGGCCCGGCTGCAGCGCCAGCGGCACGCCGGCATAGAACCGCACGCCCGCCGTGCCGGTCACGAGCGCCGAGCCGCGAAAGCGCGGGTCCTGGCTCGCATCCTCGATGATGAGGGGCGCGTCGCTCAGGATGACGCGGTCGCAGAAGGCCGCGTCGCGGGCAGTCGGACCGAAGGCGATGCCGGCGGAGGCCTTGCACCACAGCCGGTCGGCATCGACCAGCGAGATCCACGCGTAGGGCACCCGGAACAGCGCACGGGCGAGCCGGCAGACCGCGTCGAAATGAGCCTCGGGGGGCGTGTCGAGGATGCTGAGCGCGTGCAGGGCGGAGAGGCGTTCGGCCTCCCGGTCGGGACGAGGGTGCACCACGACGCTCCTTGCCGGCGGGTCGGCGCTGGAACGCCAGGCGGGACTCGACACAACGTTAAAAACGTTAAGCAGGCGTTAAACCGCACCTGCTGCGCCGCGTCGCTGTGGACGAGACGGCCTAAGCCGGGGGATGTACGTCACGGCCGGGGTGCGGCACGATGCCAGCATCCTCCATCGCGCGGCGATGAACTGCCTCTGAACGGACGAGTATTGTCGTCTCTTTCTGCTGCGGCAATCGCCGATCTACGAGTCCGAGCTTCGGATCGCCCGGCGCGTCGGCGAGACCGCACCCGGGATCCGGCCGTCGCGGGTGCGACGACCGGACTCTTGTCTCACGCGGTCAGCGCCCGGCTGATCACGATGCGCTGGACGTCGCTCGTGCCCTCGTAGATCTGGCACACCCGCACATCGCGATAGATCTGCTCGACCGGGTAGTCGGCGAGGTAGCCGTAGCCGCCGTGGATCTGGATCGCGTCGGAGCAGACCGCCTCGGCCATCTCGGAGGCGAAGAGCTTGGCCATCGCCGCCTCCTTCAGGCAGGGTTGCCCGGCATCGCGCAGCCGCGCGGCGTTGAGCACCAGGAGGCGCGCGGCCTCGATCTTCGTCGCCATGTCGGCGAGGCGGAAGGCGACCGCCTGATGCTGGTGGAGCTTCTGGCCGAAGGTCTCGCGCTCGCCCGCATAGGCGAGCGCCGCCTCGAACGCCGCGCGGGCCATGCCGACGGCCTGGGCGGCGATGCCGATCCGCCCGCCCTCGAGGTTCGAGAGCGCGATCTTCAGGCCCTCGCCCTCCTGGCCGAGCATCAGGTCGGGGGTGAGCTCCATCTCCTCGAACACGATCTGAGCGGTGTCCGAGCAGCGCTGCCCGAGCTTGGGCTCGATCCGTGCCACCTTGTAACCCGGGGTCTTGGTCGGCACGATGAAGGCCGAGATGCCGCGCTTGCCCGCCGCCGGGTCGGTCACCGCGAACACGATCGCGACGTCCGCATTCGCCCCCGAGGTGATGAATTGCTTGGTGCCCGAGAGCACCCAGGCATTGCCCTTGCGCCGCGCCCGAGTCTTGAGGGCGGCGGCGTCCGAGCCGGCGCCGGGCTCGGTCAGGCAGAAGGCGCCGAGTTGCTCGCCGCGGGCGAGGGGACCCAAGAACCGCTGCTTCTGCTCGTCGCTGCCGAACTTCAGGATCGGCATGCAGCCGACCGAGTTGTGCACGCTCATCACCGTCGAGACCGCGCCGTCGCCCACCGCCACCTCCTCGATGGCGAGCGCGTAGGCGACGTGGTCGGCCGCCGCGCCCCCGTGCTCCTCGGGCACCAGCATGCCCATGAAGCCCAGCGCCCCCATCTCGGCGATGGCCTCGCGGGGAAAGCGCGCCTCCCGGTCCCACTCGGCCGAGAATGGCTTCAGCCGCTCCCGCGCGAAGCTGCGGGCGGTGTCGCGGATCAGGATCTGGTCGTCGCTCAGCATGATGCGAGCCCCCTCACTTCGGCTGCATGCGGAGCGCCCCGTCGAGGCGGATCACCTCGCCGTTGAGCATCGGATTGTCGATGATCGCGAGTGCCAGTTTCGCGTATTCCTCCGGCCGGCCGAGGCGCGAGGGGAAGGGCACCGCGGCGCCGAGCGAATCCTGCACCTCCTGCGGCAGGCCGCGCAGCATCGGCGTCTCGAAGATGCCGGGCGCGATGGCGCAGACCCGGATGCCGGCGGGGGCGAATTCCCGCGCCGCCGGCAGGGTGAGACCGACGATGCCGGCCTTCGAGGAGGCGTAGGCCGCCTGGCCCACCTGGCCCTCATAGGCCGCGATCGAGGCGGTGGAGATGATGACGCCGCGCTCGCCCCCCTCGAGCGGATCGAGGGCGAGAGCGCCCGCCGCGACGAGACGCAGCAGGTTGAAGCTGCCGATCAGGTTGACCTGGATCACCTTGGAATAGGCCGCGAGATCGATCGGGCCGTTGCGGCCGACGATCTTGCCCGCCGTCGCGACGCCGGCGCAATTGACCAGGATGCGGGCCGGCCCGTGCGCCTCCGCCGCCCGGGCGACCGCCGCCTCGGCGCTGTCCGCATCGGCGACGTCGCAGGGCTGGGCGATCCCGCCGATCTCACGGGCGACCTCGGCCGCCGCGCCCTCGTTGAGGTCGAGGAGCGCGACCTTCGCACCCGCCGCCGCCAGCGCCCGGCCGGTCGCCGCGCCCAGGCCCGATCCGCCGCCCGTGACGATCGCCGCTACGCCATTGACCTTCATGCCGAGTCCTCCCGTATCGTGGCCCCACTCGTCCGGTGGGTGAGCCCGTCGCGTGCACCATGCGCCCGTGGCGAAGGGCGGACCGGTCTGCTACGCGGCAGGGCATGGGTCCCATCGCTATGGATCGGACCCGACATCGTCAAGGCGCGCCGGTCAGGCGACGACAAGCGCCGGACGAGAGCGATCGGGGGAGGGCAGCATATGGAGCCGTCGCACCAGGGCGGGCCGCTCGCGGGCCTGCGCATCGTCGAGTTCGCGGGGATCGGCCCTGGTCCCTTCGCGGCCATGCTGCTCGCCGACATGGGCGCCGAGCTGGTCCGCCTCGACCGGCCCGGCGGCAGCGATCCCTACTCGAAGACCATCGTCTCGCGCGGGCGCCCGTCCGTGACGGTCGACCTCAAGGACGGCGATGACCGCGCCGGCACCCTCGCGCTCCTCGACCGCGCCGACGCCCTGATCGAGGGGTTTCGCCCCGGGGTGATGGAACGGCTCGGCCTCGGGCCCGAGATCGTGCTCGCCCGCAACCCGCGCCTCGTCTACGGCCGCATGACCGGCTGGGGCCAGGACGGCCCGTTGGCACAGGCCGCGGGGCACGACATCACCTATATGGCGGTCACCGGCGCTCTCGCGGCGATCGGGCCGGCGGAGCACCCGGTGCCGCCGCTCAACCTCGTCGGCGATTACGGCGGCGGCTCGCTCTACCTCGTCGCCGGAATCCTCGCCGGGCTGCTCTCGGCCGGCCGTACGGGCCGCGGCCAGGTCGTCGACGCGGCGATCTGCGACGGCGCCGCCTCCCTGATGGCGATGTTCTCGGAGCTGGCCTCGCAGGGGCGCTGGAGCGACCGGCGCGAGGCCAACCTGCTCGACGGCGGCGCGCCCTGGTACCGCACCTATGCCTGCCGCGACGGGCGCCACCTCTCGATCGGCCCCCTCGAACCGCAATTCTACGCCCTCTTCCGCCGCCTGACCGGCCTCGAGTCCGACCCGGATTTCGACCGGCGCGACGATCCGGAGATGTGGCCGATCCTGCGGCGCAAGCTCGAAGCGCTGTTCGCCGGGAGGACGCGGGACGAGTGGTGCAGTCTCCTCGAGGGGACGGATGCCTGCGTGGCGCCGGTTCTCGGCTTGAGCGAGGCCGCCGGCCACCCGCACCTCGTGGCGCGCGAGACCTTCGTCACCGTCGCCGGCACGGTCCAGCCCGCACCGGCACCCCGGTTCTCCGGCACACCCTCGGCGATCCGGCCTGCACCGGGACCGCTGACACTGGCAGAGGCGATCGCGCGCTGGAGCGGGGAGGGGAGTTTTCGAAGCTGAGCCGGAGAAATGAGTGTTGACGGCCCCGGGAACGAGGCCTATACGACCACCCATCGGCGCCGGCCGCTCCCGCGGACCGGTCGCTGAAACGTCTTCGAGACAGTCCGGGCCGGCAAGCCTGACCTTGGTCAGGTGCGGGTCCTGTTGTCGCCGATGATCGCCGGTTTCGACCGGCCCGCTCTTTGACAAGTTCATACGAGAAAGAGAAGCGTGGACGGCGTCGTCCCTGCGG